>REEF01000809.1 GCA_007695205.1 Planctomycetaceae bacterium | reverse complement strand
AGATTTCTCAGGAGCCGCATCATGTTTCACGCCTTGAAGATTGTTCTGCCCGTCGTTCTGATCGGATCGTTCCTTGTGAATGCAAGTCCTGCTGGGCAGGATGACGCCGACCCGGACATTGCGAAACCGGTGGTCGAAGCACAACCGGAAAGCGACTCACCTGCGTTGCCGGAAGATACCGGGCCGCCCATCGAGCCGCCCATGCCCGCAGATCCGCCAGACGCTGCCCACAACGAGGATTCGCTTCACATCCCCGAGGCGTTGTCGGAAGCGTTGCGAAAAATCCGTGCGGACGTCGGCCATGATCGATTGCGAGTCGGCGATCTATGCGAGGTCAAGCACTATCGTCAGGAACGGTTGCAGGGGTATGGGATGGCGATCGATCTCAAGGAAGTCTTCGCTCGCCCCAAGCCCACCGTTCGGACCGAGGAAACGCCGCCGCCGATTGGTCTGCCCGATTTGCTGGAGTTGCTGGAGAGTCCTCTGGGTGGGGGCGACCCGGAATTGCTATCCCAACTGCAAGCCAGCGGGCATCTGACCATGGTCGCGGTCACGGCGACCGTGCCGACCGAGGGGGTCCGCCAGGGCGATCGGCTGGATGGCACGGTCCGGTCGTTGGACGGCAAGAGCCTGGAAAACGCCAACCTGCTGCCTACGTCGTTGTCTTTGCCAGGCCCGGCAGTCGAGGCCGCTCCGGCAATCGCGGCGGGCCCGATCGAGGCCTCGGCGGCGTTTCGTGGCACCGGGGCCCAATTGCCGATGGGTGTCTTGGTCCAGGAAGACATCAGCGATCAATTCGTCAAAGATCAGAAGATCACGCTGGTCTTGAAGGAAGAACATGCCAGTTTCCTGCTCGTCCAGGAAATCGTCGATCTGATCAACGACGAACTGAGTGCGCCGCTGGCCAAGGCGTTGAACCGGTTTACGATCGAAGTCAGTCTGCCGGAAACCATGACCGACGATCCGGTAGCCTTTGTCACCGTCATCCTGCAATTGCACACGTCGATGCCGACGGACGGAGAAATGGAAGCAGCCGCCAGACCCTTGAGGTGAGGATCGGCAAATGAATTACTGTCGCGTTTTGCGGAAGGGGTCGGGAGTTGTTTTCGGGTGAGACGTGTCCCATGTGGTTAGTCGTTGCCCGAAAACGACTCCCGAGCCCGTTCGCGCCGCGTGCCACCAACCAAACAGAAAACCCAGGAGTCGTACGATGAAGTGGATGCGAATCGGAGACGCGGCAGGTGTCGTGTCAGCCATGGTTGTGATGCTGGCCGCTTGGGTGGCCACCGGGGCCGACCAGGCGGAACGTGACCGGGACGTTGCCACCGAACTGCGAATTGGGTGGGGATCGACCGACATCACGCCGGACCAGCCTGTCGTACTGACCGGGTTTTCCAGCGCGCGAGTCTCCGAGGGGGTGCTGGACCCGCTGACCGCCACGGCGCTGGTGCTGGAATCGGTCGAAGACGGCGAAACGTCTGACTATGTGATCATGATCTCCATCGACTTGATCTCGATCAGCAGCGACCTGCTGCAACTGGTCCGGGACGAGGTGAATCGGCTGGAGCCGGAAATCGACGTAGACAAGCTGGTGCTGATCGCCACGCACACGCACGCTGCTCCCGAACATCGTACGGCGCGCGACATGGCCGAAAAACTCGGCCAAGGGGGGATCGAAGTCCCGATCGCTTGGTCTCGCTGGGGCATCGACCTGGGCGTCCTGGCGCCTTTGGATTACGTTCGGTTCGCTGCGGAGAGGATCGGCCGGGCGGTTCAGCAAGCCTGGCAGGCTCGCGCACCGGGCGGCGTGAGCTTTGGTTTGGCACATGCTGTGGTGGGCCACAATCGGCTGACGGCCTATCGCGACGGCAGCTCGCGAATGTACGGAGCGGTCGATCGACCCGACTTCAGCCATATCGAAGGCTTCGAAGACCATTCGATTGGCCTGGTATACACCTGGGATGCTGAAGACCAACTGACCGGCGTGTTGATCAACATCGCCTGTCCCTCGCAGGTCAGCGGTGGATCGCGCATCACCGCCGATTTTTGGCACGACACGCGTCTGGAACTGCGCCGGCGATTGGGCGACGATCTGTTCGTGCTGCCGCAATCGGCCGCAGCGGGCGATCAGTCGCCGCGCGTGATGATCGAACAACGGGCCGAAGCGAGGATGGAGCGGCTAAGCGGGCGAAACCGGCGCCAGCAGATCGCCGTCCGAATCGCCGATGCCGTGACGTCGATCCTGCCGGTCATGGAAGAACACATCGATCGTCGGCCGATTCTCGCCCATCGCATGGAACTGGTGGAACTCAGCCGGCGACGGTTGTCGGAAGAGGACATCACGACGCCGCGCGCCACCCATCATCGGCCTGAAAAGGAATCCGTCGAACAGGCTTTCGAACGCTTGCTGGGCGAATACCGCCAGATGTTGAAGACGCTGGAGGATCAGCCGGAATTGCGTGAAAAGCGAGGCTGGTTCGGACCCATCACGGGAGTCTTCTGGCGGCTGACGCGTGCATCCCGCGTGCTGGATCGTTACGAGCTGCAGCAAAGTCAACCCATGATGCCGGTCGAGGTGCATGTGATCCGATTGGGCGATCTGGCCATCGCGACCAACCCATTCGAGCTGTACCTGGACTTCGGTATGCAGATCAAAGCCCGCAGCAAGGCCGTCCAGACGCTGGTGGTCCAGTTGACCGGTGACGGCGCCGGGTACCTGCCCACCGAACGCTCGGTGGCCGGCGGAGCGTATGGCGCGATTCCCGAGAGCACGCAGATCGGCCCGGACGGTGGATACCAGTTGGTTCAACGTACCGTCGAGCTGATCGCTTCATTGTGGGACGAGCAGTAAACGTCCGGCCAAGAGGTTCACAAGCAGAAGGTCACCTAACATGCGGTCCACAGCATTATTCTCCGTTCTGACGATAGGCGCGTTGGTTGGTCAAGGATCGATGGGCGACGAGGCGTCTTTCGACTGGCAACAGGATTTCGCGGATGTCACCGAAACCGGCGACATCGTTTGGACGCCGCAACCGTTACGTTTCACGCCCGGCCAGACGCTCCGCTACATCGACTACGAAGGGGGTTCCGACGCCAATGATGGGACCTCGCGTCAGCAGCCATGGAAGCACCATCCATGGGACGCCAATGCTCGCGACAAGGCAGCGGCCTTTGAAGGGGTCGACACCTATGTCTTCAAAGGCGGGGTGGTTTACCGGGGTCAGTTGACGGTGCAACAAGACGGGCAACCCGGCCAGCCGATCCGCTTGACCCGCGACCCCGACTGGGGCGCTGGTCCAGCGATCCTCGCCGGCTCGCAACCGGTTTCCAACTGGACTAGGGGCGCCGACCATCCGGCGATTCCGGAACCGGAGAGCGTGTGGCGAGCCGAACTGGATTTCGCGCCACGGACCCTCTGGATCATCGATGCTCAGGGGACCGCCACGCGCCTTCCCCTGGCTCGACACCCCAATTGGACCAGCCAAGCGGAGGATCACAAAGCCGAGTGGTTCCGCTGGACCAACGATCCGCATCCCTTCCAGCCTCGCGAGGGCTTCAGCGCCAACGACTCCAAAAACCTGAAAGGCCTCGATCCCGACTTCGTTCAAGACGCCCTGATCTATTCGGAATTCGGTTGGGTCATGGGCACTCCCTATCCAACGCGAGTCATGAACTTTGACCCGGTGGATGGTTCGGTTCGCTTCGCGGGATGGACGGGCGGCGGAAACGCCTCGGTCATCTTTCGCGGCATGCGGTACTACCTGGAGGACAAGCCGCAGTATCTGGACGATCCGAACGGCGAATTCTGGTTCGACCGGCAGGGCAACGGTGGCACCCTGTACGTTCGGTTTCCGGAAGGCATCGACCCGGGGAAGGTGCGTGTCGAGGCCGGTCGGCACTCGGACCTGATCGTGGGCGACCATGTCCGGCACCTGGAGATCAGCGGCCTGGATTTCCGCTGGACCACCCAACCCTGGAACCTGGACGTCGTCGCCTGGGATTTTCGTACCAAACCGTACACCATCCGCCCCGACGCGCAACCGGCGTGCATCCGCATCTGGGGCAGCGGGCAGGACATTCGGATCGCTCACTGCGTGTTCGAGGACGTGGTGATGGGGATCCGGATGCGGGCGGTGGGTGACGGTTCGCCGGTGCGCGGGATCACGATCGAGGACAACGTCTTCCGCAACACCGACGTGGGCGCGGCTCATCTGAGCGACGGCGCCGGCTGGGGATATTCGCATCCGGTCGGCATCCTGGACGACGTGCGGATCTATCGCAACCGCGCGGTCGACATCGGTTTCCGGGCACCGCGTTACGAGCGAGGGTGTGCGTTCGACCTGAGCTATCCGCGGCGGGCGCATATCGCCGGGAACGTGATCGAACGGGCCGGGGCACAAGCGATCAACGTCTACGGCGGCAAGGGAGCGACTCGCGGCGACGTGCCCCTGGTCCGTGTGCTGATCCATCAGAACAAAGCCTGGAAGACGATGCAGCATGCCAACGATTTCGGGGGCATCGAAAGCTGGCAGCATGGCCCCGTGTACATTTTCAATAATCTCAGTTTTGATGCGCGAGGCCAGTGGGAGGGCCGACGATCGTTTCATGGGCAGAGTCCCGGGTTCGGCCATGCCTACTACCTGGACGGCGGCTTCCAGCATTACGTGTTCAACAACATCGCCTGGGGGCTGTCCAATGACCCCACCAGCCCGCTGGTCAATCACTCGGCCTTTCAAGAGATCATCAGCCACCAGAACGCCTTCTTCAACAACACGGCTTACAACTTTTTTGTCGGTTCTCGCCGTCAGGCCCCGCACGCCGGGCGCAACAAGTTCTTGGGCAACGTCTGGCAGAGCATCAGCGATCGGGTCTTCCGACATGCCGATCCGGCGCGGACCCAGGCGGACGGCAACGCCGCCCATGCCGGGCCGCAAAAAGAAGACTTTGCCCTGCCGACCAATGCGTACGCGCAAAATGTGTTTTTCGATATCGGTCAGATGGGCGTCTTCGAGCCCTCGGGACGCTGGTTGGAAACATGGGAGGATTTCCAGGCCGCATTGGAAGAACAACAAGCACAGGTTTCCGATCTGGGAGTCATGGACCACGAACCGCCGCTGCGCAATCCGGCTGAGGGAGATTTTCGGCTGAACCCGCGATCTGCGGCGGTGGACGCCGGTGCCGTGGTTTTCGTGCCGTGGTCCTTGTATGGCGTAGCAGGCGAATGGCACTTCATCCCGGCGGGCGACGATCATCGGCACATCGTCGACGAACACTGGTATGCGAAAGACTTTTTGACCGACCGAGACGATTACTATCTGCGTCCGACCTACCCGCTGACGGCGGTGAATATCGATCCGCAGGACTACATCGACGGTCCACTGCAGAACTATGCCCGAGGCGCCCTTCGCTTTTCGCCGTCCAAAAAGACCTACGCCATGGTTTCGCACACCGCGCTGGTCGAACCCTACACGGCGAGTCTGGCCACACGGCCTCGTCATGGTCAAGACCCGCAGATCCAGCCGTTCACGTTCGAAGGGGACGCGTTGAAGAACCCTGCCATCCATGACGGCAATGTGTTGATCGAGGTCTATTTTCGCGCAGACGGTGACGGATGGATCGTCGGCAAGAAGCAGGACGCGGGTTACGCGCTGGTGTTGGTCGATGGCCGGTTGCGATGGTCGATCGCGGGCGAGGGCGAACAGGCCGTCCTGCATTCGAAGGCCCGGCTGGATGACGGCCGCTGGCACCACGTGATCGCCGAAGCAGACCGCGACGCACGGACGCTGGCGTTGTATATCGATGGCCAGCAGGACAGCACCGGTGCGGGCCTTGGACCGGTCTCGCTGGCCAACGAGGCCGATCTGTATGTCGGTGGGCGCCCGGACGGCGACCACTTCAGCGGTGCGATCGATTTCCTGCGCATCGCACGCGGAACTTTGGCCGATGCCCACACGACGATCCACGAGTTATACGCCTGGCAGTTTGACGGCCCCGCGCTGCGCGACATGCGCGGCGCCGCGCCACGGGGACAGGGCCGTGACGCGGGAGCGTTGGAATCGTTCTGACCGGTACGGGCATCGTCCTGCCCGCGACGTGTTAGGGACGCCGATTGTCTCGCGTTTCGATACGTTCTCGCGATTGAAAACCGCTGACGA
>REEF01000760.1 GCA_007695205.1 Planctomycetaceae bacterium | reverse complement strand
TCCCGATCCGCCAACCGTTTGTCTCGCAATTGCAGCAGATCCACCTTGGCTTCCACCAGTTCGGCAACAAGGGCTCGGAACTGGCGCTCGTCGTTGCGGCCATCGACCAGCACGTACAGCCGGGAGTCCACTAGGCGTGCTAAAGGTGGAATATCTGCCGGAATCACATCGTTTCTCCTTGCCTTTTATCGCCTTTTATCGCCTTTTACCCGTGTTTTTCACTGGATGGCCCGAGATTCGCACACCCCAAAGTTTGATGGATGAATCTGTCAGATTGGCCCAGTGATTGTCAGGAAGCGGAATGATCGCCCACGGACGATTCTTGTTAATCAACCCCATCGGCATGACCAGTTCGACTTGCCTTGATAGAATAGAGTACTGAGACTACAATCGCGAGTTCAAATGTTCGGCAGAATATCTGCCATTTAGGGTATACGGCGGTGGAGAAAATCGGATGCAAGCACCTTCCCTGGCGTCCTGTTGGTGGCCTGGCCTACCACAGCTTTGGTGGAAGGGCGATTTGCGGGCGATGATGCTAGCAGTGCTGTTTGCTGTCGTGCTGAATTTTGCCTTGACGGCGACGTTCGTCTGGCCGGAGATGGTTTCGACAGGATCGCTTGCGGCTATCTGGACAGGCGTGATTACCTTTTGGGCGATCGCCGCTTGGATCGGCACTCGCGAAGTGACGAGGATTCGTGGCCGTTCGGTCGAGCAGCAGCAGGCCTTGTTCATCAACGCTCAAATGGAATACTTGAAAGGGCATTGGCTCGAAGCCGAGACGTTGCTTCGCGAATTGTTGGGTATCGATCAGCACGATGGGGACGCGCGATTGATGCTGGCATCATTACTGCGGCACAGTGATCGGGCAGGAGAAGCATTGAACGAGCTGGAAACATTGGAGTTGTCCGAAGCGGGGGCCAAATGGGCTTCGGAGATTTCCAGAGAGAGACAACTGGCGAGTCACATTCAATAGGAACTGAAGGGGGGGAAATCCCATGTATGAAAGATTTACGGATCGCGCGCGGAAGGTGATGCAACTGGCCAACCAGGAGGCACAACGATTTAACCATGAGTACATCGGCACCGAGCATATTTTGCTGGGACTGGTGAAAGAAGGCAGCGGTGTCGCCGCCAACGTATTGAAGAATTTGGATGTGGACCTGCGACGCATCCGACTCGAAGTGGAAAAACTCGTGCAAAGCGGCCCTGAGATGGTGACCATGGGCAAACTGCCTCAGACCCCGCGTGCGAAGAAGGTCATCGAGTATTCGATGGAGGAAGCTCGCAACCTGAACCACAACTATGTGGGTACCGAGCATATCCTACTCGGGCTTCTTCGTGAACAGGAGGGGGTGGCGGCCCAAGTCTTGATCAATCTGGGCATGAAACTGGAAGATGTCCGCGAGGAGGTTCTGAATCTGTTGGGACACGGATTGGAGAGTGACGACGACGCGGGCGATCGAAGTCGAGGCGAGGAGCGAGCGGAGTCTCGGTCCAAGGGCGGCAAGTCCAAGACCCCCGCGCTGGACAGCTTCGGTCGGGACCTGACCCAGTTGGCAAAGCAGGACAAGTTGGATCCGGTGATCGGACGCGAACGCGAAATCGAACGGGCGATCCAGATCCTGTGCCGCCGGACGAAGAACAACCCGGTTTTGTTGGGCGAAGCGGGCGTGGGAAAGACGGCGATCGTCGAAGGATTTGCGCAGCGCGTGATCAGCGGCAATGTGCCGGATCTGTTGAACGACAAGCGGATCGTGGTCCTGGATTTGGCCATGATGGTCGCGGGTACAAAATATCGCGGTCAATTCGAAGAACGGATCAAGGCGGTCATGAACGAAGTCCGTCGCGCGAAGAACACGATCTTGTTCATCGACGAACTGCATACCTTGGTGGGCGCGGGCGGCGCCGAAGGCGCGATCGATGCTGCGAACGTTTTGAAGCCCGCATTGGCTCGAGGCGAAATCCAGTGCATCGGCGCGACGACGTTGGACGAGTATCGCAAGTACATCGAAAAGGATAATGCGCTGGCTCGCCGCTTCCAGGAGATCATTGTCGATCCGACCTCCCGGGACGAGACGGTCGAGATCCTCAAAGGGTTACGGCCGCGTTACGAGGAACATCATCGGGTCCAGATCACCGACGACGCGATCGAAGCTTCTGTCGAATTGTCCGAACGGTACATCTCCTCACGTTGCCTGCCCGACAAAGCGATCGATGTCATCGACGAGGCTGGGGCACGTATCCGCTTGCGGTCGATGACCAGGCCGCCCGACCTGAAAGAGATCGACGAGGATGTCGATCGTCTGAACAAACAGAAAGAAGAAGCCGTCGCGAACCAAGACTTTGAAAAAGCCGCTTCGCTCCGCGATCAAGCCGACAAGCTGAAGAAGAAGAAGGAGCAGATCACACGTGAATGGCGTGAAAAATCAGCTCAAACCGACGGAGTCGTGGACGAAGAGGTCGTGGCCGAGGTGGTCTCCAAGATGACCGGCGTGCCGCTGACCCGGCTGTCGACCGAAGAGAGCTTGCGTTTGATGCAGATGGAAGACGAACTGCACAAGCGTGTGGTCAGCCAGGAGAAAGCCGTCGCTGCCGTCGCCAAATCGGTGCGGCGCAGCCGGAGCGGCTTGAAAGACCCGCGGCGGCCCACCGGCTGCTTCATCTTCGCCGGGCCCACGGGAGTCGGGAAGACGCTGCTGGCCAAAGCGTTGGCAGAATATCTGTTCGGCGACGAAGATTCGCTGGTCCAGATCGACATGAGCGAATATGCAGAGAAGCATAACGTCAGCCGATTGATCGGGGCCCCGCCCGGATATGTCGGTTATGAAGAAGGTGGGCAGTTGACCGAACGAATCCGCCGTCGGCCCTACTCGGTGGTCTTGTTGGACGAAATCGAAAAGGCGCACCCCGAGATCTTCAACACCCTGTTGCAGGTGATGGAAGAAGGACGCTTGACGGACGCGTTCGGCCGCAAAGTCGACTTCCGCAACGTGGTGATGATCATGACCACCAACGCGGGCGCCGAGGCGATCAAGAACGAATCGGGCTTCGGTTTCCAAAAGCCCGATCAGGATGCCAGTTACGACAGCATGAAGACGCGAGTTCAGGAACAAATCGAAAAGGTGTTTCGTCCTGAGTTCCTGAACCGATTGGACGACGTCATCGTCTTCCGCCACCTGACCCACGAAGACCTGAAAGACGTGATCGAACTCGAATTGGTTCACGTCCGCAAGCGGTTGCTGGATCGAGGGTACATGCTGGAATTGACGGACTCCGCGAAAGAATTTCTGATCAAGATGGCCTGCAAAGACCTGGATTTTGGCGCTCGCCCGTTGCGTCGTGCGCTCGAGAGTCGAGTGGAAGATCCATTGTCCGAGGAACTGTTGCGAGGTACCTTCCAAGGCAACAACCGCATCGTCATCGATGTGATCCGCGACGACGAAGGCAAGATTCGAAGGCTCGATTTCCGTGGGGAAACGCAAGAAGAACCCGCACCCGAGCCTGTCCCCGTGGCCGCCAGCGAAGGAGGTTGATCGTCTCCGGCGGGTAGGAGGCGAGATTCATTTGCGGCCGTAGTCGGCTGGGATCTCGCCCCATCGTTCGGTTTGCCATTTGAGGATTCGGTTGGGATACTCGTTGTCCCGCAACCAGGCCTCGGCCCACTCGATCATCTGAAAAATCGGATCGTTGGCCTCGGTCCGCGGCATCGTGGTTTTCGCCCGTTTGTTGCGGACCCAGGCCAGGGCGGTCACTGAATCGGAATAGATGCAGCAATCGCGTCCATCCAGCTTCAGCAACGCCAAAGCCTGGACAATCGCCAGGAACTCGCCCATGTTCACCGTGCCATCCTCGAACGGACCGGCATCGAACAGCAGTTCCTGACTGGCTGTCTCGACGCCCTGGTATTCGAGCACCCCGGGGTTCCCGCTGCACGCGGCATCGACGCTGACGCTGTCCAAGATCACGCCCATGCGTTCCAGCTCTTCCATCGTTCGACGAACCGGTTTGGGTGAACGGGCGCCGCCCGAACTGATATGTTGCCGATGCGACTCGGAATAGGCGCCTTCGGCTTCGGCTCGCGTCGGAAACGACTTGAACTTGGCGCCTGGGAACCCTTTCACTTGCTGCTCGCAATCCGCCCAGGAAGCATAAACGCCGGGCTGGTGCCCTTGCCATACGACGTAGAACTTCGAACCCTGTTTCTTTCCCATGCTCGTTCCTTTTTGACCGTTACTTTAGACAATCCTCAAGCGAGTTCAAGCAGGGAACCTGGGGTCAGGTCTTTACTTATAAATTATTATATTATTTTCCATAGCAAACTGCGCGCGTCCGATAAGTTATAAGTCAAGACCTGACCCCAATCCCGCTGAAAGATTGACGGTGCCGCTGATGTCTGCTACGTTTGACCGAGGGGGCGGCTGTAGAATTGCCGGATTTCGAGGCCCATTGGAAGCGGCTTCGCGAACTCGGACTCGTTCCACCTCCGGCGGCAGAGAACGATCACATCAACCGGATTATCGCAGGCGAGCCATGAAGACGTACCTACGCATGAGCTGGATGAACTGAAACTGGGATACTCCAGCTCATGAAAGGAAATGACGATGCGTGACAAAAGCGTGTGTTGCCGATTATGGCTGGGCGTGGTGTTGCTGTCCGCCAGCCTTTTGAACGTTGACGCTGGTCCGGGGGCAGAGCAGGAAGGCCGCATCCGGCCGTATTCCGGGAATCCGTTCTATTGGCAATACCAGGGCGAGCCGGTGCTGCTGTTGGGTGGCAGCAAGGACGATAATCTGTTCCAGATCCCGGACCTGCAGGAGCATCTGGACCAAATGGTCGCGGTGGGCGCGAACACCATCCGCAACACGATGAGCGACCGGCTGGACCACGGCTTCGAGGTGCATCCGTTCCACCAGCGGGCGGACGGACGGTTCGACCTGGACCGCTGGAACGACGAATATTGGCGGCGTTTTGAGAACCTGCTGCGCTGGACTGCCGAGCGGGACATCATCGTGCAGATCGAGCTGTGGGATAAATGGGACATGCACGCGGACCAGTGGCTACGCAATCCGTGGCACCCCGCCAAGAACGTCAACCTCACGCACGGCAACACGCTTCTGGCCAACGCGTATGCTCGGCCTCAGTACCGCGACGGCACGTCCCACGGCCAGCCGCATGACTTCTTCCTGAGCGTACCTGCGTTGAATGACGACCGTGTCCTGTTGTCCTACCAGCAGCGGTTCGTGGACAAGGTTTTGTCGTATTCTCTGCGCTGCGATCACGTGCTGTACTGCATCAGCAACGAGATCCATCCGCAGTATCCGCCTGAGTGGGGATGGTACTGGGCGGATTATCTCCGCCAACAGGCTTCGGCTGCCGGCCGCGGGATCGAAGTCACCGAGATGTTCTGGTCGCTGGATCTGCAGGCCGAACCGCACCGTGCGTCCCTGGACCGTCCGGAGGTCTACACCTTCTTCGAGGCATCGCAAAACAGCGGTGTGCTGGACCCGGAAGAGAACTGGAATAACCTGCGATTCGTGTACCAGTTTCTGAGCTCCCGGCCACGTCCGATCAATAACACCAAGATCTACGGTGCCGACAGTGGACCCGTTTGGGCGGGCACGACGCGCAATGCCCAGGAAAAGTTCTGGCGGAACATTTTCGGCGGTTCGGCCTCCAGCCGGTTCCACCGCCCGCCGGCCGGGTTGGGGTTGAGCGAGGCCGCTCAGGTGCAGATCAAGAGCCTGCGGATGCTGACCGACGCCATGCACGTGTTTGGATGCGCGCCTCGCAATGATCTGCTGTCCGACCGTCAGTCGAACGAAGCGTATTGTCTGGCCGAGCCGGGACGGCAATATGCGATCTATTTTCCGGACAGGGGCGATGTGACCCTGGATGTTTCCGACAGCCAGGGGACCCTGCAGCTTCGCTGGCTGGACATCCCCCGTAGCGTCTGGCACCCGCCGCAATCGGTCACGGGTGGCGACAGCCTGAAGTTGGAAACACCCGGCCAGGGCTCTTGGGCGGCGCTGGTCTTGGCTACGGAAGTTGGCCATTGTCAGTAGCCCCGGGCGTTTCGCCCCAACGAATCAAGGAATCAACAGATCTTCGGAACTCATTCATTTGTTGACACCTTCATTCGTTGGAGTTTCTTATTG
>REEF01000807.1 GCA_007695205.1 Planctomycetaceae bacterium | reverse complement strand
AGGTCACTCCGGTGCATGCCTGCGCGTCCAGCCGCTCCGGAACGGTGGAGATGGAGATTCCCCACTATGCGGATGGCACGGAAAACCTCTATGAAGCACACGTGGTTTCCGACGCTGAAACGTCCGAAACCGTCCGGCGTGTCCGGGTCCGTGCCGTCCGGTTGGACGAGCTCTGCGGGACCGAAACCGCGCCTGTGCGTTTCATCAAGATGGATGTGGAAGGACATGAAGGGGAAGTGATTGAAGGGGCTCGGAATTTGCTTAAACACGTGCGCCCGGCTCTCTTTATCGAAATATCCGGCGATCCGGATGACACAAACTCCCGTGCTGCCCGTGTGTTTGAGGACCTGGGCGCTATGGACTATCAGGCCTTCTTATGGGACGGACAAGCGCTGAAGCCGAGGAAATCCGGGGATTTCAGCGTAGATTACTTCTTCCTCCAGCCCCTCCACCGTGAGCAATTGCGCGCCTTTTGCGCCCACAACCAATAACCATTCCTCTCTTGCACCCGCCTCGTGGCGGGCTATACTTTCCCAATCTCCAAGAACCAACAACCAAGAACCAAGAACCAAGAACCAAGAACCAAGAACCAAGAACAAAGAACCAAGAACCATGAACTTTCTATCGCAATCCTGGCTAATCGACCGCCGCCACGCTCTCAAAGCCCTCGGCAGCTGCATCTCACTGCCCATGCTCGAATGCATGGTGCCGCTCCGTGCTGCTGAATCCGCCACCGCCACGCCCAAGCGCAGCGCCTTCATTCACTTCGACTACGGCACCTTTTCGCTCAACTCGCAGATCACCACGGCGGGGAAAGACTATCAGTTCTCCCGCTCGCTCAAGCCGCTGGAGAAGCATCGCGATGTGATCACGCCCATCAGCGGGATGTCGCATCCTGGCGCCATTGGCACGGCGCACGGAGGTGGGCGGGTTTGGCTGACAGGGGGGCAGATCGGCCCCTCCATCCGCAACACCATCTCCGTGGACCAAAAGATTGCCGAAATCACCGCTCCTCACACGCGCTACCCCTCGATCGAGATCGGGCGCAATGGCGGACTGGCCTGGACCGCTGATGGCGTGCAACTGCCGATGATGACGCGTTGTGATGAGATCTTTGCGTCGATGTTTGAAGCACCGAAAGGCGGTTCCGCCGCGCAGCGACGCGAGCTGCGCCAGAAAGGGAGCATTCTCGACGCCAACCTCGACGCCGTGCGCAAGCTCGAGGAAAAAATGGGGGCTGCCGACAAAGGCCGCATGGAACAATATCTCACCTCCGTGCGCGAGGCGGAGATCCGCACGCGGCGGGCCGATACGTGGCTCGACACACCGCTGCCCGCCGTCTCTGACGCCGACCGCAAGCGGCTCAATCGCGACATCCCGTATCCCGTGAAGTCGGGCGACTACTTCCGCACCGTCTATGATCTCATGGTGCTGGCCTTCCAGACGGATGTGACCCGCGTCTTCACCTTCAATCAGGCGAATGATCCCATTCCCGAGATCGGCGTCACGCAGCTGCGCCATGCGCTCAGCCACCACGGGGGCGACCCCAGCTACATGGAATTGCTCACGAAAAACGACACCTTCCTCTTCGAGCAGTTCGCCTACTTCCTGACCCGGCTCTCGGAGACAAAGGATCTCAATGGCCAGCCGCTGCTCGGCTCCACAATGGCGCTCTTCGGCAGCGGCATGTCCGAGGGCAACGGACATGGAAACGCTAGCCTCCCGCTCGTGCTGGCCGGTGGATCGGATCTCGGTGTGAAGCATGGCAGCCACCTCGACTTCAACCGGCAGGCCAAAGGCTTCGAAGGCTACCAGCTTGATATCCGCTCCCACTTCAAAATTCTCGGCCGCCCGGTGAACCCGGATGCCCACATGAGCAATCTGCTCCTCTTCATGGCCCAGCGCATGGGCGTGGAAATCGACCAGTTTGGAGATAGCAACAAGGCGATTGAGGTGTAGTTGTTCACTGGGACAGAATTAATGAGTAATGAGTATTGGAGATTGAAAAATGCAAAAGTATGAGGTTTGTCAGCGCGGACGTACCCATTTTGAATTCTCCAATTTCCATTACTCACTACTCATTTGTCCCATCTGAATATAGACTGCAGCCCATGATGAACACTCAGAAAATACCAATGTCAAAATATAGTTTTGTACTGTGCCTCATCATCACGTTGAGCGTAACTTCTCCAGCGCTGACAGACGAACCCTTCCGCCCTGAGACAGGCAAGTTCCCTCCACTGGAAAAGGCGCACTCTTATCGCGGCCAGTTGGTGTTCGTCGACCATGCCAACCGCCGCGGCAGCCTCCGGGTCCAGGCAGATGGCAGATTCGATCGCAATCCGCCGCACCCCTTCGCCATGCTGCCCTACGGCATCATCCGCTACCACGGCGCGCCCGCCGATCTGCGGGACATCCCCCTCGGGACCATGCTGCATGTGCGAGCCTTTCTTCCGCCCGATCCGAGGATCTCCTCCGTGCCAGTGCTGCCCGTCGATAACAAGAACAAGGTCGTGCCCTATCAAGGGCAGGGCTTCGAGCCCGCCGAGAACCATGTGCTCCTGCTCGAGGACGAACCCAGCCACTGCCTCCGCGAGGGTAAGGTCTGGAAACTGAAAGAAGCGCGGGTGGAAAAGCTGGGCGGCTTGATCATCGCCACCTGCGAACCCAAGGCCGGCACCGCCGCCAAGCTCAGCGAGGAAAAGCTGAGCTTTGACTCCTCCACACGCATCCACCGCGGATACGAAAGCCTGACACTGAAGGAATGGATGGCCGAGGATGCATGGCCCGCTGAGGGCACGAAATCCCTCGGTGGCCGCGCGGTGCAGCTCGGCATCGTTTGGAAGGCCAGCAGTAGGGGGGGTGGCGGGGGTGCCGTGCAGGAAGGCGTGGCCTTCTCCACCTTTCACATCGCCGACATCTGGCTCGACGATACCTCGCTGCAGCGCGCCGCTGATCATCAGACCGAACTGCACAAGGTTCACATGCGCGGCTACTGGCTCCCCGCATGGGTCGATTCCGTGGAGTATGGCAAGCTTGGTCGCGCCACCGTCACCGCGACGCTTTTCGGCGGCATGGACCCGTCGCTCTACGCTGATTTCAAGAAAGGTGTCCCGGCCCTGATGAATGGAGCCGAGAACACACTGAAGCATGTCGCCGGCCCCTACGGCACCGCGCACATGGCCTCGAAAGGCTCCATCCGGGAAGTCATCAAAGCAACCGGCGATGTCCCGCTCGGCAGCAGCGGCATCCAGATTCGTTTTGAGACCGGTCTCATCATCGAAGGCATCCGATCCGGTCGAATCGTTCGCGTTCGCCCCGAAGAGTGGCCGAAGTTCGATGTGCCGCGAGATGAATATCTCGGCAATGGCGACTTCAACCTCATCGACCGCTTTCCCACGCCCGCCATTTTTCAGAAATACTGATGGCTTCGCTGTTCTTGGTTCCTTGTTCTTGGTTCTTCGTTGTCCCGCGAGACGCCGAGTATCCAAAACCAAGAACTAAGAACTAAGAACTAACAACCAGGAACAAAAGACATGAAACACACTCTCCTCGCCGCCGCGCTGTTCCTGATCGCCAGCATGGGCTTTGCCAGTGCCGCACACGCCGGGGAACCGTACGAAGCTTTTGTTTCCAAATACTGTATCGCTTGCCACGGTCCGGACCAGCAAGAAGGTGAACTGCGGATCGACCAGCTCTCTCGCGATTTCGCTCTTGGTGGCGAAGCCCATCGCTGGGCGGAGGTAATCGAACGTGTCAACGCGGGAGACATGCCGCCAGAGGGCGAACTGCAACCGACGCAGGACGAAATCGCTGTGTTCGTTACAAAACTCGACTCACTGATCAAAGCAGGTCGAGCGGCGAGGATGGCGGCGCGGCCGCCGGTGTCACATTACCGACTCAGCCGCGAGGAATATCAAAATACGGTCTATGACCTGCTGGGTGTGCATTATGATCCAACCAAACCGGGTGAGTTGAATGAAGACACGCTGTGGCACGGTTATGAGCGGATCGGCTCCGAACTTACTCTCTCCGCGTCCCATATCGAGAGTTATTATCGCGCTGCAGAGACCGTGCTTAACCGAGCGCTGCCGGACGAACCGGTGGAGACGCGAAAGGTCCGCAAGACGGCTGCCCAGTTGCGTTATGGGGGAAAAGACCATCAGCAATGGCTCGACCGGTTCGGCATCAAGCGGCAACTGCGTTACCTGATGCTTCCCAACATGCCCCAGCCACGTGAAGAGCTCGGTCGTGCGTTCTCGCCGAACTGGTTTGGCAAAGATAGAACGCCACAGAGTGGCCTTTACCGGATGCGGCTCCAGGCCAGCGGGTTGCGGCCCCTTGGCGGCCCCTTTCCAAATCTGCGGATCGGCCCCAAGTCCTCCTCAAACGTCATCAACGGTTTGATCGAACTCGACGTCACCGCGCCGGAGGACAACCCGGCGGTCTATGAAGTCGAGGTGATGTTAGAGAAGCCGACAGAGTTCAGCTTCGACGTCGTGGCCCCCCAAGCCTACGACATCAGAGGAGGCAAACACTTCAAGTCCAGCGTTACCTACAAGCCCGGCTACCTCTTCACGCACAGCAGCGAGAGCGAGCTTCTGGCACCGGTTGCGCCGCAAATGTTCGACCAAGATGGCAACGCGATTTTCCCCACGGTCATTGTCGACTGGATTGAATGGGAAGGGCCGCTGGAAACGGAAGCGGAACGGTCGCTCCGACACGGCCTGTTGCCGCCCGACGACGCGACTGTCGATCGGGTGGCGGAACATCTGCAACGTTTCGCCGGGCGCGCCTGGCGGCGACCGGTTCAGCCGGAGGAGCTGGACAGTTATTTGATCGCCTACCAGGACGAACGTGACGCGGGCGAGTCAACCGCTGACGCGTTTCGGGTCGCAATGAAAGGTGTACTGACATCTCGGCACTTTATCTATCTGGTCGAAGGTGAACCCGAGGTCCGCGAACATTTGAACGATTGGGAACTGGCTTCGCGACTTTCTTATTTCTTATGGAGCTCGATGCCCGACGAAGGTCTGTTCGCTGCGGCACAAAACGGTGCGCTGAGCAACGTACGACGGACTGCCAGTCCGTCGAAATCTGTTACTTCGACGGACAAGATGTCCGTCGTACTGGCGGACGAAGTCGACCGAATGTTGACGCAGAGCCGGGTCAATCGCTTCATCAAGGATTTCTCCCGGCAGTGGTTACAACTGCATCGCCTGGGGATGTTCCCGCCGGATAGGGGAATTTACCAAACCTACGACGAGTGGCTTGAGACCAGCTTGCGCAACGAACCGATCGAGTTCTTCCGTGAGATGTTTACGAAAAATTTGCCCATCGATAACTTCATCGAGTCCGACTGGACGATGGCCAATGCCCGTATCAGCGATTTTTACGGGATCCCGGAGCCGACCGGTATCGGATTCGAGCGGATCTCCCTGAAATCGGGAGACCACCGGGGCGGCGTGCTGACCATGGGTGCGGTGCTGGGATTAACTTCGGACGGCACCCGTCATCGTCCCGTGCATCGCGGTGTTTGGGTCAGCGAAACGATCTTCAATCAAACACCTCCACCGCCGCCAGCCAACGTCGACCCGATTGATCCGATTCCGCCCGAAGGCACCAAGGTAACGATTCGCGATAGAATTGAAGCACACGCTGTGAACGCAAGCTGTGCGGCGTGCCACCGCAAGATCGATCCATTGGGATTGGCATTTGACCAGTACGATGCCATCGGTCAGTGGCGGACGCGCGAACGAGTGGAGGGTGGCAAAGGGCAAGATCCGTTGGTCGACGCTTCGGGTGTGATGCCTGATGGTCGCGATTTTCAAGACGCTCAGCAGTTCAAACATTTACTACTCGAAGACCGTGATAAGTTCTTGCGAGCCTTTATCGAACACTTGAGCACCTACGCCCTTCGCCGCGTGCTGACCGTCGATGACGCTGATGATATTGAAGCGATCGTCGCAGAGGCGAAGAAGAACCAATACGGCGTTCGAGACATCGTACGCGCTGTGGCGATGTCGGAATTGATGAGGAAGCGGTGAAGCAAAGAAGGAATGATTAATATTTAATGGAAATTGAAAAATGCAGAATGAGGAGAGCCAATTCCTATCCACCCATTTTTCATTTTCCAATCTCCAATACTCATTAATCATTTTCTTC
>REEF01000434.1 GCA_007695205.1 Planctomycetaceae bacterium | reverse complement strand
AGAGCCTCGGCAACCCCAGACCGTCAGCGAATGGCTGAAGCAACCGCGACCGTAGCAGCCTGGGCGGTCGCCGCATCGGCTGGACTGGCCCAAGCGGACGTCATGGCATCCAGCCAGGGCAGAGCCAGGGCTACCCCCGTTCCGCGCAGCATCGCCCGACGCGAGAGCCGTTTCTTGCTGATCAATCCGCCCATCTCATTTCCTCCCCGATTCTCAGTAATTCAATCGCAGCCCTTCCCATCTACCAGAGATTATCCATGAGTTTGTTGGGCCGTAAAGAAGATCCTGGTGTTTCGGATCGCCGATCGCCGCCTTCGGCGCGACCGGGCAATAGAGGTAGGACGGATTGGCAATCCGTCCTACTTTTTGTGCAACGATGGGTCAAGGCTGGCCGGACGCGTCCTCGGCAACACTGGCCTGTTGGATGCGCTGGTTGATCTGGCGAGCCATTTCGAACTGCAGACGCGTCATCTCGTCCATCATTTGGTTGTTAGCTCGAAACAGCTCGCTCAACCGTTGTGTCGTCTGACGCCAACGAGTCTGCAACGCCTCGTGATACGCGGTCACCTCGTTCAACTCCCGCTGGAACCCGGCCAGATCGTGCTCCAGATCGGACCTCTCCTGCTGTCGCAGGGCCATCTGCTCTTCGGCTCTGGACTTCAGATCGGTCATGATCGCTGCGTCGCGCTGGGCTCGCATAACCTCCAGGTCCAACGTCTGATGCCGGTGGTAGGCGTCCCGGAAGAAGAACGCAAAGTCGTGCAAGTGGCGGCGGTACAGGACCTGGATCTGTCTGGCGATCCCGTCGCTTACGAGTCGATCGCCGGTCTCTTTGTCGAAAATCGTGGAATCCCCCTGACGGAACGTGACCGTCCCGTCCTCGCCACGACGTAACCGGAGCTCCAACGCTCGGCCACTGGAATCAAAGAAGCGGCCTCCTGCGTCCAGCAACGATTGCTCGACGTCGCTGTCCACCTGGATCTCATGCGGCTTTTCGAACTCGACCAACACCCACAGGTTTTCGGGTGGATCCTGATCCGTCGCTTCGCGATTGAAGCGATGAAACCGCTCCAGCATCGCCTGGTACTGGTCCTCGGGCAAGCCATAGCGATTGGGCATCCACTCGCGCAAACGCTCGATGTCCATCCCCAACATCCGTCGCTCGCTTGCGTCCATCTCCGCAAACGCGTGGTGGCTGTCCAGTGGCAGCGTTTCATACAAGACCCAACTGGTGTTAGCCAGTCCAGCCGCTTTGACCTGGTCGGGGGCCATCGGCAACTGAGTACGCAGAGAAACGTCCGATTCCGTCGCGTTGACCACGGTGAATTCACCCAAATAAAAGGCCGGAACGCGATAACCGTCCTGATTCTCCTGTTCGGTAAAGGCGTACAAAACGGTCCCCTCGGTGATCCCACTGGGACTGGCTGGCACGCCCTCCGGTTGGCTGATCGGGACCGTACGAACCTGATATTCGCCTTCCCCCAACCGTTTCAACGGTCGGCATTCCCGCCAGACGCGGCCCCGATCGACCACCGCGCTCTCCAGATCAGCCCGCAGACTGCGGATGGACCCCTCGGTCTGCTGGACCACCTCCAGATCGCCGAACAGCATCCGCTCGTTCTCGGCTCGCAACTGCTCGATCGCCACGGTGTGCTGCTCGTAGTGAGTACGCCAAGCGGAGTGGGTTTTCAGCACCAACGCGGCAAAAATCAGGAATGTCACGGCACCAGCGAAGACGAAGAACGAAAACAGAACGTGCGTGACCCGCCACGTTTTCCAGCACATCACCAGCAGGAAGATGTAAAACAGGACCAGCAATACGCCGATCGCTTGGTAGACGAGCGGGTTGTTCATGTCGCTAAATACTTCTCATGAAAAGGAATTCCAACACGTCACCTTAAGATAATAATCTGGGCAAACTGGGGTGTCAAGTTGGTGCACGTCCACAAGTCTAGACGACGGAGCATGGGCCTGCAAATGTTTTCGGTTATTCGCGATGGTCTGGTCGAACTATTTCCCAAGAGTGGGTCTTGGCCGAAAAGGAACGATACACGCATTCTAACGAATAGGCATTTCACCAATCGTAGTGAGTCGAATCCGTCGACTTGGTGATTGCCACCCTCGACGGGAACGCGAGAATAACGTAGGCGTTCGGCAGAAGCTGCTAAGCACCGGTTCATAGATATTCGGAAGGGTTCGGGATGGGATTACCCCGATCAGGGATCGTGATCTTGATTTGCTGGCTGGTCGGGTCCGGTCTGGCCTATGGCCAGAGCGACCGAGACGAGCTGCGTTTTGTCGAGGGGCTTCGTCAGCGGCGGCTGTTTAAGCTGGCCGAATTCCACTGCCGCCAACAGTTGGCTGATTCCGCCTTGCCCGCCGGGTTGCGGACCGACCTGACGCTGGAACTGATCCGCTGCCAGGCAGCTCGAGCCGTGCATGAGACAGCCGAGGAGAGTCAGCGATACTGGGAGCAGGCTCGGCAGACGGCGGCCGAGTTCCAGCGTCAGCATCCTGACGACCCCCGGGGACTGTTGGTTCGAGTCCAGGATGCGTTGACCGTGTTGGCGCGAGGGCAATGGTACCGGCAGCAGTCCGAGGTGCTGGCGGAACCGGTCGAAACGGTTGAATCGGCACGGCAGTATCTGCGCGAAGCGGCTCGCTTGCTGGATCCATTGCATGACGAAATCGTGCGCGAGATCCCGTTGCGACACCGTGCATCACCGTCCGCTGGTCAACTGACCTCAGCCGAATTGATCTCGCTGCAGCACCAGGTCCAGTTCCAACTGGCGCGTGTCTATCTGAACCGGGCTCGCTGCTACCCGCCGGACAGCGAGGATCGTTCGGCGGCACTGACGGCTGCGGTGGATCAATTGCAGGGCCCGCTGGCTAGGATCGACGAGAACGATCCGCTGATCTGGTCGATCCGATTGAACTTGGCCATCTGCATGCGTTTGCAGGGCCGCTGGGCCGACGCCGAGGAGCTTCTCGAATCGGTACGGCAGAACGAAGCGTCGTCCGAAATCGCCTGGCTGGCTCGAGCCGAACAGGTACGTCTGTACCTGGATCGCGCTCAGACTCAGCAGGCACTGGCTGTCTTCTCACAGCAACGTCCTCCGGTGGGTCAAGCGGCGGCTGAGCTGGATTTTGCGTACCTGGAGACGTGCCTGGCTCTGTGGCAAGCGGCCATGCAAGAGGATGCGGAGACGGCCGATACCTGGCGGGACCGAGCGGCTCAGGTCGTGCGATCGATCGAACAGGTGCATGGGCCGTACTGGGGCCGACGTGGCGATCTGCTGCTGGTCCGCACGGTCGGTTTGTCCCGAGCGGGTGGTCATGTCGATATTCTCAGCCGGACGGCCGATGGGCTTTACCGTCAGGGGCAGTGGGCCGACGCGGTCGATGCGTACGAACAGGCGGCTGGCCAGGCATTGGCCGCCGGGCAGACCGAGCAGGGTTTCGAATTGCGTTACAAGGCGGCGTTGGTCGAACACCAACAGCAACAGCACCCGTCAGCCAGCCGTCGCTTGCGGCAACTGGCCCTGGACTTGGCAGACCAGCCCGCCGCGCCCGACGCCCATCTGCTGGCCGCTTGGAATGCGGCTCAACAAGCCCGTTCGCAATCGGAATCGTTGGAGTTGTACGCTCAGATCCTGGAAGAACACACGCATCGGTGGCCCACGTCCGCCACCGCCGATACGGCTCGATGGTGGTTGGGGCGTTTGCGCGAGAGTCAGAATCGATGGCAAGCTGCTGCCCAGGCGTATCAAGCCATTTCGCGGAACCACGACCAGCACGCCTTGGCCTGGGAAGCCGCAGCCCGGTGCTGGGACCAGGCGTTCGCCGCATCCGAGCAGGATCCACCGCCGGACGAACAGACGGTCCAAGCCGCCGCAGCCGGTTTCCTGGAACATACGCCGATCGGTAGCGGCCAGCCCCAACGAACGTGGACGTCAGCCCAGCGGTACTGCGCCACACAAGCCGCCAAGCTGCTGCTGGAATATTCCATCGACGGCTACGCTCAAGCCGAAACTATCCTGCGAACCGCCCTGGACGGTTCTCCACCGCCGGAAGACGATTGGCGATGGCAAGCCGAACCGCTTTGGATCCTCGCGCTGGCAGGCCAACCGGATCGCCGCAGCGCGGCCGCAGAAGAACTGGCCACATCCGCGTGGCCGACCTCCGACGCGTACTGGACCGTGCTGATCGGCGTGCATCGGCAGATACGACGACTGCAGCCCGATCCGGATCAACCCCTGGGGATCGGCTTGGACGAAACGGACCCACAGCCTAGTCAAAAGGATCGGCGCACCGTACAGCAACTGGCGGATGTGCAGATGACGGTGGTCGACCGTTTATGGCCGCAGCTTCCACGATTGGATGGCCCGCAGCGCACGACGCTAAAGCGAATCCGAGCCGAAACATTGTTGGTCGCCCAACTCCGCGATCAGGCGCAAGCCGCGTACGCCGAACTGGCCGGGAAGCATCCCGACGACCAGCAGATCCAAAAGACGCATGCCCGGTTGCTGTTGGAAAGCGACTCGCGCGACGCCTGGCAGCAGGGCCTGGACGCTTGGCGCCGGATCGCCGCACGCCAACGTCCCGGTACGGAAGGCTGGTATGAAGCGCGCTACGCCATCGCCGCCGCCCTGATCCAACTGGACCAACCCGACCAAGCCGCCAGCCGCATCCGCTACCTACAAGCCCTGCCCCCCGGCCTGGACGGCACCCCATGGCAAGCCCGCTTCCAAGCCCTGCTGGACCAAACCAGTACCCCACTTCAATGAGTATGCACAAATGCTCCGGTTCTACGGTTCGGGTCTCAGCCAACCTGGGCTGCGCAGCCAACGTTCGCAACTTTGAAGGCAACAGCCGCTCGTCGCCCAAATCGCCTTTCTCGCCCGGCGACGCCGCGGGCTAAACGTTCATCACGATCTCGATCAAACGGCGGCAGTTTTCGGTCAGATCGGAGCCGTGGCGGTGAAGGTCGCCGCCGACCAGCAGGATGCAGTCATCGCCGTAGAATTCGTACAGCTCGGGGACTCGTTCCACTCGCATGCCGCCTGCCGGAACGGGGAACACCGTCGAAAGATCGCCCATCGCACAGGTACAGCCGTCGACCAGGTCGCGGCATTGCTCAGGAGTGAACGAGAAACGACCGCCGAAATTGGGAAAGATCACGGCATCGGCGCCGGCCAGTCGGTTCAGTTGGCCATACAGGGCTCCGTGTGAAATGCCTTCGTTGCCGCGCATCGTGTACGGGCCTTGGAAGGCCGGGTGAGCCAGGATGGGCAGGCACAGATCGTCCTGGTCGGCCAACCAGCGCATCGTATCCAAACCGGCCAGTCCGGGCAGGAACAGCAGGCCGCCCGCCCCCGCCTGTTTGGCCAAGTGGGCTCGTTGCAGGATCAACTGGGTCGGGCCCGTCACATTGGGAACGTACACACAGTTCCCGCCGGTCTGCGAGTTCGCCCGATGCACCGCTGCGCTACACAACTGGACGCGCGGCGCGAAACGGCAAAACGGCTGGTCGGCCAGCCCATGATCGTCTTTGATCAAGTCGATACCGCCCAGGGCCAAACGATACGTTAAATCGGCCAGCTCCTCCGGCCCCAGACCCATCGGCTTGATCGCCGTGCAGACCAGCGGGCCCGGCCGTGACCCCAGACGCCGGCGCAATCCGGACTGGCCGAAGCGCGGGCCTCGATAACGATTCAGCAGCGACGGCGGCAGTTCGAAACGGACCAGTCGAACCCCGGGCTTGATGCTGATGTTGCCAAACAACAGGTTGATCAGTTGAGGGAATTCCTCGCCGGCCGCTTCGATCGGGTACTCGATCACGGCTCGATGACGGTCCGGGCCGAAGGTTTCGATCGAGGCGATCCGACCGACGATCTGGTCACGGATGTCCTGCCGAGGGATCAGATCTTCCGGGAATTCGACCGTCTGTTCCACGCAGATGTCGCGAGCTCGCTCTTCCGCCTGGTCGTCAGGACAGGTCAGTTCGTAGACGGCGGCCAGCCGTTGGCCGCTGAGCGACAGGGGGGCGGGATCCGTCATCGTTGCTGATTCCTTCGTTCGCTGTGGATTGTTCGAGTCGATTGGGCCGGATCAGAGATCTTCGGTCTTGTCGGCGGTGCGGGTGGTTTCCAGGCGAATGGCCGACAGGTCTTCGCTGCTGAGATGCAGCCGGGCATCCAGCAGATCTTCGACCGCTCGGACCAGGGCGATCGCATCCAGGCCGTACTGCCGCATCAGATAAGGCAGGCTGGCGCCGTGAGCGTAGCGGTCCTGCAACCCCAGCCGAATCAGGCGGCGGCCGATACCCGCTTCCGCCATCCGTTCAGCAACGGCGGTTCCCAAACCGCCCAGAACCGAATGGTTTTCCATGGTGATGACGCCGAATCGAGCCGATTCGATGGCCTGCAGGATCTGGGGATCGGTGAACGGTTTGAGCGTCGATACGTGCACGTGGGTCAAAGAAACACCGCGATCCGCTAACGCCTGCGTGGCTCGCATCGCTTCCTCGGTGCAGATCCCGCTGGACAGGACGACCACATCGGTACCGTTGCGAAGCACGCGAGCGTGGTTCAGTCGCAGCGGTTGGGAGGCGTCGAACAAACGCGGCGCCTCGCGGCGCAACATCCGGACGTAGACCGGACCGTCGACCGCCTGAGCCACATCGTAGACCGATTCCACGTCGGTCGCGTCGCCACAGTCCAGCACGGTCATGTTCGGCAGCATCCGCATCAGCCCGATATCGTCGATGGCCTGGTGCGTCACCCCGCCCGGCGTCGTGATCCCGGGCAAGAACCCGATCAATCGCACCGGCAGATTGGGATAGGCGATCGACATGGCGACCTGGTCGAACGGGCGACGGCAGATAAAGACGGCGAACGTGTGGATATACGGAAAAAAGCCCTCGCGAGCCAGACCGGCAGCAAACCCCATCATGTTCTGCTCGGCCATCCCCAGCGAGAAAAATCGGTCCGGGAAGGCCTGGCGGAAATCGTCCGCCTCGCACGACGACGTCAAATCGGCCGACAGAACCAACACGTCGGGGCGCTGGGCCGCCCAAGGCACAAAGGCGCTGGCATGAGGCCTGCTGATGATTTCCATACGCATTACGCTTTCGTCACAAAACGGGGAAAGGCACCTGCTTCGATTCAGTTGCTCGGTGGGCCGTTCTTACGGCGTCCGTTGGATCGGCTGTTCCCGTTGGTCTTGGGGATCTCGGTGATCAACTTGGTGTGCCCGGGGCCCAGTAGATCATCCAGGCGGTGTCGCAGCTCTTTCTGGATGTCGATCTTCATCCGCCGCGATTTTAATTGGACCTGGCTGCCGTCGGCCAACGCCATCGTCAGAAAAAAGTCGCAGCGGCCCGGATAGCCGCGAACGATCTCGTGCAATGCCTTCAAAGTGCCGCTGTCGGAATGCTGCGGATCGATGCGAACAATCAATCCGGTCGTGTAGCGCGAATCCATCTGGTCCAGCGGGATCAGTTCGTTGACGATCAGATTGGCTTCGTCCCCGCCCCGACGATCGATCGTTCCACGCACCGCCAACACCGCGTCCGGTTGGACCAGGTCTCCCAGCGTGGTGAATTCATCAGGCCAGATGATGCAACGAATCGCGCCGTCCTTGTCCTCCAGGTCGAAGTTCGCGTACTTCGTGGCTGTCGCGCCGGGACGCAGCTTTTTGACATGGGCGAACTTGATGGCCGACAACATGCCGCCCAAGATGACCTCGGCGCGATCCGGCAGGTTGCCGATCTGCGACGTCGTGTGTGTGCAGAACTGGGCCAGCTTGTCCTCGAATTCGGACAGCGGATGACTCGTCCGAAAATAGCCCAACACCTCGCGTTCCATCATCCCACGTTCGCGTTCTGGCAAGTCGGGCACATCGGGCAGTTGGACCTCCGGCTTGGCGTCCTCGGGTTCCAAGTCGCCGAACAGGCTGCGTTGGCCGCTGCGCCGATCGGCCAGCGCGGAAGCGCCGGATTGCATGGCCCGGTCCACGGCGGCCAGCAACTGAGCGCGATTGCCGCCCAGATCGTCCATCACGCCGCCCTTGATCAGCGTCTCGATCGTCGATCGGTTGCACGACGAGGGATCGACCCGTTCGCAAAAATCGAACAGGTCTTTGAACGGTCCGTCTTTCTCGCGAGCGGCGACGATCGCGTTGGCCGCCGATTCGCCGCACCCTTTGATCGCCGATAATGCGAAATGGATATTGCCGTCAGACACCGAGAAATCCGTCTGGGATGAATTGATGTCGGGCGCGATCACCGAGATGCCCATCCGAGTACAATCCTCCATGTGCTCGACCAGCGCATCCTTCCTCTTAAAGTTCCGTCCGGGGATATCGGCCGACAACAACGCCGCCATGAACTCGACCGGATAATGCGTCTTTAAGTAAGCCGTTTGGTAAGCGATCAGCGCATAGGCCGTACTGTGCGACTTGTTAAAGCCGTATCCTGCAAACTTAACGATCAGCCCCCAGATATCTTCCGCGTCCTTGGCGCCCAGTCCGGCAGCGACAGATCCTTCGACGAACTTCTCGTGATTCGCCTCGATCAACGACTCTTTCTTTTTGCTGATCGCTTTGATGCATGTGTAGGCCTTGGCCAACGGGATCCCCCCCAGCCGGTTCAGGATTCGCATGACCTGTTCCTGGTAGACCATCACTCCGTGGGTTTCTTCCAGCACGTCCTGCAACACCGGATGCTTGTACTCGGCCTGTTTGCGACCGTGCTTGACCGCCACGTAGTCGTCCACCATGCCACCTTCCAAGGGGCCGGGGCGGTAGAGCGCGTTGGTGGCGATGATGTCCGAGAAGTGATCGGGCTTCATCTTCTGCAACAGATCGCGGATGCCGCCGCTCTCCAACTGAAACACGCCCTTCGTTTCGCCTCGCTGCAACAGGGCGAACGTCGGGGCATCGTCCACCGGGAACTTCTGCGGATCGACTCGCCGTCCCGTCGTCTGCTGGATCAGATCGACCGTCTTGCTCAGGATGGTCAGATTCCGCAGGCCCAGGAAATCCATCTTCAGCAGGCCGGCATCTTCGACATCGTTCATCGACCACTGCGTGATGATGTCGTCCTTGCCCGAGACTCGTGACAGGGGCACGTATTCCGTCAACGGTTCGTCGGCGATCACGACCGCTGCGGCGTGGGTGCCCACATTGCGAGCCAGGCCCTCGATCTTTCGCGCCAGGTCCAGCAACTCGCGGATCTCGCCGTCGCTTTCGTATTCCTTTCGCAGGTCCTCGCTCTTTTCCAACGCCTTGTCCAACGTGATGTGCAGTTCCTCGGGGACCATCGACGTGACTTGGTTCACGCGACCCAGCGGGATGCCCAACGCCCGCCCCACGTCCTTGATGGCCGCGCGAGCCGCCAACGTGCCAAACGTTCCGATTTGGGCCACGTTATCTTCGCCGTACTTGTCCTTTACGTAACGCATCACATCGGCGCGACGTTCCTTGCAGAAATCGATGTCGATATCGGGTGCTTCCAGTCGGCTTTCGTCCAAAAAGCGTTCGAACAGCAAGTCGTACTTCATCGGACAAACGTGGCTCAGGTACAAGGCATAGCAGACCAGCGCGCCGACGCCGCTGCCGCGAGCCGTCGTGGGCACATTCATCACGCGTGCCTCGCGAACAAAGTCCCACACGATCAGGAAGTAGTTCGGAAAGCCCAGCTTGTTGATCACGCCCAGCTCGCGGTCCAGCCGGTCCATGACCGTCTGAGACAGTTGACCGTCGGTCCACATCTCCGGCACGTCCGCGTACCGATCCCGCAACCCTTCCAAGCACAGTTCGCGCAAATACTGCTCGGGCGTCCGGCCTTCGGGCAGCGGCGAGTACACGGGGAAATGGCGCTTGCCCAGTTCCAGATCGATGTCCACCGTATCGGCGATCTGCTGGCTGCGAGCGACGGCGTCCTCCAGGCCGGGAAAAGCTTCGTACATCTGCTGGGGGCTACGCAGGAAATACTGATTGCCATCCATCCGCATGCGACCCGAATCGGTGCGGAATTTCCCCGTGTTGATGCACAGCATCACGTCCTGGGCTTCCGCATCCTCGGGGTCGACGTAGTGGCAATCGCTGGTCGCGACCAGCGGGATCCCCATCCGGTTCGCCAGATCCACCGCGCCGTCCAATGCCAGCCGCTGGATCTCCACGCCATTGTTCATGATCTCGATAAAGTAACGCTCGCCAAACAGGTTCTCGAACCAGCCGGCAATCTCCCTCGCTTCGGCCAAGTGCTCCTCGCCGCCGTGACCCCGCAACAGCGCGCGATTGAATTCGCTGGAGACGCATCCGCTTAAACAGATGATGCCCTCGTGATGCTCCTGCAGCAGCTGCTTGTCGATCCGCGGCTTGAAATAGAACCCCTCCAGGTAAGCCGCCGAAGCCATCTTGATCAGGTTCTTGAACCCGGTGCGGTTTTGGCACAGCAACGTCAAATGATAGTTCGACTCCTTCATGCTGCCCGAACTGCGGTCGCGGCGGTTACCCGGGGCGATGTACGCTTCGTAACCGATGATCGGATTCAGCCCGGCCGATTTGGCCTTGCGGTAGAACTGTAAGGCACCATGTAAATTGCCGTGATCGGTCAACGCCAAGGCGTTCATCCCGTGGCCCTTGGCACGTTGGACCAGTTTGTCGATCGAACTAGCTCCGTCCAACAGACTATAGTGGCTGTGGCAATGCAGATGAGCAAAGGGCGTGTCACTCATATCGGCGATCCATCGTCAAAAGGAAGAACAGACAACCCCGCGAGAATCGTCTCGTCGCGGGCCGTGCGGCAACCGGTACGTGGCGGCAACACCGTTAGCCCTGCCGCCTGATAGCCTCCGCCGATTGTAGCGAGCCGACCGGCTGAACCAAAGATGCCAGACAGAAATTCCCCATAAATTCCCCCAAGTCATGCACGCCCATCTTGCAAACTGGGGCAATTTCTGCTCACAATATAAAAAGTTGGAAACCGAGAACCTGGTTCCTTTTCGAGAGGAGAAGTAGCCGTGAGCGATCGAAAAATCATTTTCCCAACCGACTTTTCGCATACCGGTGACGCCGCGTTACGGCTGGCCACCAGCCTGGCACGCGATCACCAAGCGACGCTGCTGATCGTGCATGTGGAAGAACCGCCTGCGGCCTATGGCGGCGGCGAAATGTACTACGGCATGCCCGATCCCGTTACCGAAGATCTCGAAAAAATGCTGTCAGAGATCACCCCCACCGATGCACAGGTTCCTCACGAGCATCGTCTGATCACCGGGGATCCGGCCACCTCCATCGCTCGATTGGCGGAAGCGGAGAATGCCGAGATGATTGTGATGGGGACACATGGACGCACTGGGTTGCTACGTCTGCTGATGGGCAGCGTTGCGGAAGCGGTGGTGCGACGTGCTCCATGCCCCGTGCTAACGCTCAAACAGCCCCACGAAGAAGGGAGTGAGAAAGACGCCCAACCGTAGCGTTCCGCATAATTTTAGACAATTCAAAAAAAACTCGGATTTCCATGGCCTCGGCGGTAAACGGAGCGGATCGAGCCAGGTATAATTCTGGGGCAGGGCTCGATTTTCGCTTATCCAAAAGAATCTTTTATGATGAACATACATCAAAGTCTGCAGCGGATTCTGGAGGCCAAGGATCAGCTTGCTTCGATGTTCTACGAACATTTTCTCACGCAATATCCGGAGTATCGGCCACTGTTCGATCGAGTCGATTTTTCGCGTCAACAGGTCCTGCTGACCACGACGCTGATGATCGTCGAGCGTTTTGATTCGAGTCCCAGTCCGGCGGTTGAACAGTACTTGCAATACCTGGGCACGAAGCATCACCAACTGGAGATTCCTCGCTTTGCTTTCGATCAGTGGATCGAGGCGATGCTGACCACGATGCAGCGTTTCCATGGTGACGATTGGTCCGAGGATCTGGCCCAGCAATGGCGAGCGGCCATCGAAAACGCTCGCGATCGGATGTTCCAGGGCTACGAGGAGCGAATGACCGTCTGAGTACGGGAACGGTCACCGAAGCACCCGGCCAGGTCTTTCTTGGTGGAATCGGCGGAAGGGGTCGGGAGTCGTTTTCGGCGAAAGCGTGTTCCATGTGGTTGGTCGTTGGCCGAAAACGACTCCCGACCCCGCCCGCGTCACCCATGCAAGGCTGCCTTGATTGACAAGAAACTCCTGGCCGGGTGCTTACCAGGGGCAGCCGGTGGCGTTGGTGCTCTGGATGACAGGCCTTCTACCATCTACAGTATTGGGATCGGTATCTCGGTCGGCGTCGTTTGCTACATTTACTTATCGAGGAGGGATTCGCCATGTTTCGTTCGTGTATGTTTGTGTCGCTGATCCTTCTGCTCGTTCCATCGCTTCGGGGCGACGACCGTTTCGCGATCGTCCAGCCGAAGGTCGAGATCGAGGAGCAGGTATACGCTTACGAGCCCGCCAACAACGGCGCGGGGCCGACATGGTGTTTCGGCGCGCCGGCCCTGGTCCGTCTGGGCGACACCCTGTTCGCTCCGGGGCTGGAAACTCTGCCGGACTTCCAGCCGTTACACAACGTTCGCTGGATGCTGTGGAAACGCGATGCGGCCGGGTGGGAACTGCAGCAGGTTGATCCTGGGGAACGGACGCGAGAGCCATGCCCGCTGGTCGTGTTTCCCGACGGTCGTCTGCTGATGTCCGTCAACCCGACCTTGGTCACCGACCCGCAGCGCCGGGCCGGCCCAGCGCGGCCCGAATTACTCGAGTTCCGTGCGGCAAATCCCAAAAGGCCGCCAAAGACTCTCTCCCCTGCTTGGGATGGCGATCCGCAGTTCACCGAACACTCGTACCGCTTCTTCGCCGCGGACGCCGATTCGCAAGAGGCGATCATGCTGAACCAGATCGGGTACTCGCACAAGGAATGGGCCTTGTTGAAAAGCGACGGCACCTGGGCGGCCGGCAGATTGATGAATGTGCCCAGCCGCGAAGGCGACATTCACGCCTATGTGCCCGGCCACAATCTCCATCGTTACAACTACGGTAGCGTCGTGCTGAAAGACCGAGCCGTCACCGTGACGGGCTGTGTCTCCTACGCCAACTGGGATCGGGCGGGCGAAGACCAGTTGGCGAAGATCCTGGACGGCCAGTCGGCGCGGCGCCAGTTGGGGTCGTTGGCAAACCGCCGACGGATGATGATCACCTGGACGCCCGATATCACCACGACGCCGTTCGCCGAGTGGCTGGAGGTGGGCAGCACGATGAGCAACGGCGGCTGGCTCTTTCCCGGCGATCTGTGGGTCGCTCCGGACGGTGCGGCGCACGTGTTGTGGTACGAGGGCCCGATGGACAGGAGACTGCGCGACGAATACTTCCCGGACATCAAGCTGACCCATGCCATCAAGCACGCCATCGTCCGCGACGGCCGAGTCGTCCATCGCGGCACGCTGATCGAAGGCGGAGAAGGTTTGGGCAGCGAGATCCCGCAGAGCAGCCAGCCTCGATTCCAGATCACGCCCGATAATCGGTTGTTCGCCTGGTATTACGTAGCGGGTACGGACAGCCAAGGACAACGCGTCTCGGAAAACCGCATGGTCGAACTACTGGCCGACGGCACCCTAGGGTCGCCTTTCGTTTTGCCTTTGGCACACCCGATGCGCATGGCCTTTACCGCCACTCCCCGCGGCGGCTCGCCACCCTCGAATATCCTGGACCTATTCGGCATCCGCGCCGATGGACCCGCCAATACCTTAAGCTATGCCCGCGTGCGACTGTAAGAAAAGGTGTCAGAAAGTAGGTTGGGTCTCCGACCCGACCCGAGGTGACCCGACCCGACCCGACCCGACTCGGTCGGGACAGAGTCCCAACCTACAAAGATGCGAGCTCGGGACGCACGACGATGACCGGGAAATGTTTTTCCAGTCTCCTGTCGGGGGCATCCACGACACGCAGGTCACCGCCGCGGGGCTCCGCAAACTTCGCCTGCTGCCCGAGCTGCGAACCCTGAGGCAATCGCCATCAACTTCCGTGCCAGCGGTTTCGACTTCTTGTCGCAGGCCAAGAAGTAACCTAGACTTATTGTGCGTAAAGATCTGCGCACGGTGCGTACGTGAGTGTTCTTTAAGTTCCGGTGAGTGCCGATCGTGGAAACATTGGGCGTCCTGTGCAGTCTGCTGGTGGTGCTGGCCCTGTTGACCTGCATCGGGCACGCGATCTGGGTCATGATGGCCGCCTTGTGCCGCTTTGTCTTTCGCGGGCTGCAGGAACTATTGGGCGGCCAGAGAGCCTCGACCGATTCCTGGCAGAAAGACCTGCAAGCGACCCACCATCACCTGGCTCGATTGCTCCATCGCGGTTGGATGGACCGCCAGGAACATGGAGCGCTGGTCGAACAGTTGGTGCAGTTCGAGCAAAGGGTGCGTTCCGGACGGACCGACGCGCGGCCAGCTTCGGAGGGCGCCGGCGAATCGGAGCGCGAGCCCGCCCCGGTGTACGATGCCATTCTGGTCGAACCACCGACGCCTTCGGCACCAACGGCAACACCGGCAACACCCGAACCATCAGCACCATCGGCAACGTCCCCTTCGCCTTCGCCTGCCCAACCATCGGGCAGCAGGTATTCGCTGGATCGGCAGCACGCGACGCCGGCCGGTCGTCCATCGCGAGCGAGTCGGACGTTGGCGGATGTCATGCAGTCGTTCATGGCTCAGCGGAATATCCGTTGGGGCGAACTGGTCAGCGGGTTGCTGATCGTCGGTAGTGCGGTGGGGCTGGTGATCAGTCTGCGAGCCACATTGAGCGACACGATCCCGTATTTTCCGGCGTTGATCTTCCTCATGATCACGCTGGCGATTTACGGTGCCGGGATGTACACGCTGCGTCGCTGGAATCTGCAGGCGACCAGTCGCGGGGTGCTGATCATCGCGATGTTGCTGACGCCGCTGAATTTCGTCGCGGCGATCGTGTTATCCGGCCCGGACCAGCGTTCGGTGACCGATCCTTGGTACCTGGCTGCCGTGGCATTGGGCTTGGTGGTCTGTGGCGGGATCACGTTCTCCGGCGGCCGAGCATTGATCGGAGCCGGCTGGTGGCGTTTGACCGTCGCCGTGCTCGCCACCTCGGCAGGCCAATTGATTGTCGACCGCCAGTCATCCGTGCCGTTGACCGCGACCGGTACCGGGTTGCTGCTGGCTGTGCCGTTGATCGGTTATCTGGTCGCGGTGCTCAGCCAGGTGCTGCAAGCGGCCACGTGGCCGCGACTATCGACGCGGCGCGCTCAGCAGATTTTTCTCGTGTTGGGCATCGCGACCTTCAGCTTCCTGCCACCGATCGCTCTGCTGCTGTCCCATGCCCCCGCGTTGCGAGAAGCGGCAGCCAATCTCTCGCCGGTGCTGAGCCTGATGGCGGTGGCGATTTTGGCCAGCGGGCTGCTGGTCCATCGACGTGTGGAATCGCGAGCCCTGGCGATGGTGCGGACCAGCGGTACTGCCTTGGCGGTGGCCGGTGGGATGTTGATGCTCGCCGCGCTGGTGCTGGCCTGGCCTCGTCCGAATCTGCTGATCCTGGTCGGGACGTTGAATTTTGCCATACTGACCCCGCTGGCCGTCGCGGGGCGATTGCCCGCACTGCATGTTCCGGCGATCGGTTGTGCGGCGTTGGCCGGACTGATCGGTTTCCACGTGTGGCAAGCCAATCTGACATGGACGGGACCACAAACGGTGCAGCACGTGACCGGCTGGCTGCTGGCCGGGCGCAGCGGCCTGGTATTGTTGACGTTCAGTATCCTGGCGGTGTTGGCGGGGGTGGGCTGGGAGCGACAGGGCCGTCGTTCGGACAATCTGGCGTGCCTGGCGTCGGCGGGTGCTTTGAGTATCCTGAGTCTGTTGATCGCGTTCTGGGATGGGTTCGGTGGCGGCCGGGACCTGGCGCTGACCACCCCGATTTTCGCCTTCTATGCGATCATCTCCCTGCTGGCGACCTGGGCGATAGGCCGCTGGAGGATCATCGCCAGTCTGGAGATCGAGCGGGCATTGGCTTGGACGGCGACCGGTTTGTGGTTTGCGGCGTTGCTGCATGCTGTGTGGCAGAACCCGATCGGTATCGGGTGGCTGACCGCTTGGCAAATCCAACCGTACCGACCTTGGACCCACGCGCTGGTGGTTCACTCGTTGACCGTTGCTCTGACGGCGTTCGGCTTGGCGTTGCCGGAAATCCGCCAGACCGTCCGGCAACGCTGGGACCGAAGCTGGCAGACCGTGATCCCGATACTGACGGCCAGCAGCCTGGGCACGTCGTTGATTGCGGCATCCGGGGTTCTTCCGGTTCGCGATTTCGCTTTCGTGCCGTCGGCCATCGATTTGGCACTGGTTTCGGTGGCCTGGCTGGTCGCTGCGGCCATCTACCGACGCCCGGCCGCATGGGCCGTCTTCCAAGCGATCGCCTCGCTGGCATTGATCTACGCGGTGGCGGGATGGGATCCTTCGCGGTGGCCGATCCGGGACAATGTGGGTTGGGCTCAGTTCTTGCAACTGCAGACGATCGTCTTGGGGCTTTGGTGCCTGGGCTGGTGCTTGGTACGTCGAGCGGTTCGTCGTCAAGAGGCTGTCGCTACCTTGCTGCGATCCGGATGGCCACCAGAGACGCCCATGGATCAGTGGCTGTTAGGAGCGCTGACGTGGATCGCGACGGCGTTGGGCGTGGCGGTGGTCTGGCCGGGGTTGATGTGGGAGGTTTTCGGCGGCGTGACGGAACCGATCCTGGTCGCCGGTGGGCAGACCTGGATGGCGGTGGCGATCGTCGCCGTGGCGTGGGGCGTTTGGTTGCTGGATCGAGCAAGCCTTCCAGCGCTGCTGGGGCTGTTGCTGATCGCGGCCGCCGGGACCTTGTTATTGACTGCTGGGGCGCCGGTCGAGGCCATGGCATCGGCGTGGCGCTGGTGGTCTGCCGGTTACGTGCTGGTCACTGCGTTGATCCTCTGGTGCCGCAGCCCGATTCACGAAAGACTGTCGCGCTTCGAGTGGCTGGGGCCGTGGGAGTTCCCCGCAACGGCTGCTTCGGTCGCGCGCGGAGCGGCTTTGGTTCTGGGTGCGGGTCCGATCCTGGCTATTACCACGGCCGTCGCGATCCGCAGTGCGGCATCGATGTCGGTCGGTGACGTGCCCGGCGATTCCTTCTTTGCCCGCATCGGTATGACCGCTTCGTACGCCATTCCGCTGGTCGTCTTGGTCGCCGTGCTGCTGGGGCATGCGTTGCGCGAGCGGTATTCGCCCTTCGCCCTGGCTGGTTCGGTCATCCTGCAATACGCCGTGTCGCTGGCTTTCCTGCTGCAGGCTTCGCCCGAAGAACCGGGATTCCTGATCGGGTTGCTGCAATGGAATCTGGCAGGATTGGGCGGGTACTCGCTGGCCTGGCTGGCCCTACGACCTTGGATTGTTGCAGCCGAGCGTCCTGGGGACGATGGTTGGTTGGATGTCCAAGTTCATGTGACCGTCGGGTTGCTGGGCGTGCTGGGGATCGGGGCCGCGATCAGTGTCGTCGTCGAACCAGGCCAGCTCGACCCATGGGCTCAGCCGCTGGCTCGACCGCTGATGTTCGTCGGTTGGTTCGCGGCGTGTGTCGCCGCCGTCTGGTACACTGGGACTGGCCAACCATCGACCGTCGTTCCACGGCTGCGTACCCTGGCCGCTTGCGGGTGGTTGCTGGTAGCGTTGATCGCGGCAGCCGTCGATCCGCTGGATACGTTACGGGATTGGCTGGCGTATCACGTTCTGACCGTTGGCGGACTGTTGCTGACCGCCACGGTGACCGTCGCCTGGCTTCGGTATCCTGCCTTGATTCGTGAAGCGGCCGGCAGCAGCGCGCTGGTTCTGGCGTTGGGTTTACGAGGCGGCTGGTCGAATCCGCACGAGTGGGCACCTTGGTGGTCGGTGGCAGCATGCGGGGCGGTGGCCGTGCTGTGGGCTGCATTCTCGCTGCGGTGTCGTCGTCAGCTTTGGGGTTATGGCGCAGCGTTGGCCGCCGTCGCCGCGACGACGATCTACTGGGTGGGGCCGTTCCAGGAGCGTTGGCAGCGCGATGTACCGCAAGCGATCTTCGAGTTGATGGTGGCCGATCTAATGGCACTGCTGGTGGCTGCGGCCGTATGGCTGGGCGTCGAACTCTGGTGGCAGCGGCGCGGACGATCGACGGGGTTGGAACCGGCGTTCCGCGGACCACGATTGCACGTTGTCGCCTCGATCCTGCCGCTGGTCTGTTTCAGCTCGCTGAGTTTTTTTGCTGCCACGCTGAATTCCGTGAATTCCTTGGTCCGCGAAGTGCCCGTGATCGACTTGATAGGCGGTGGTGGCGGGTGGGCAGCGGCAGGGATACTCGGCGTCACGGCCGCTGCGCTCTGGGACGATCGAGCGCGGCACGCCATCGGCGGGCTGTTCGTTGGCGGGCTGATGTTGGCCGTGCTGATCATCGATGCCCTGGGGCTCACACCGGATCGATTGCATGTCACCTTGCTGGTCGTGGTCGCTACGTACGTGATGCTGGCTGGATGGCTATGGCGGTGGTCTGGGCCTTTGGTGACGTGGGGCGAGGTGCTGGGCATCCGAGATCCGGAAGTGGGCCAGCGACGGACCGAGGAGTGGTTGCCGAGCGTCAGTGTGCTGCTGGCCCTGTGGGTATCGTTGGCCGCCTTGATCGTGGTCTCCCTCTTCGCGGATCGCCCATTGCGTTATTGGGCGGCTTCGGTACCCGCGTTTTTCGCGATCGGGATCGCCGCATGGTCCCACCCGCACCGGCGACAGAGGATGGGCCTGTTGAGCTTGCTGATGGCCGGCTTGGCTGTCATCCTGGTCGCCTGGGCAGACCTGACGCCGCATCGTTGGGACTCGATCGGTCTGCTATTACGATCGTTCCGGCTGCTGATGGCCTTGTCGGTACTGACATTTGTCCATGGCGTGTTGCTCCCGTGGTGCCTGAACAGACGCAGCGCATGGCAAAGCGACATCCGCCGCGCGGCCGTAATCTACGGGTGCGCCGGTGTGTTCGCCCTGCTGGGAGTGCTCGCGTTAGAGCTGGTCGTTTTTCCCTTTGGCAGCCCACTCATCCCCGCGGCCCAAGTGGTTGCGGTCACCGTGGTGCTGGTCGCTTTGATCGCCGGGCTGATCGCCTTGGCATTGCAGACGGGTGGGACGCTGTCCACGTGGTCCGAATCGCAGCGGATGGGATGTGTGTTTGCGGCCGAGTTGACCGGTGCGCTGCTATTCGTCCACCTCTATCTCTGCCGTCCCGAATGGTTTGGCGGCTTCCTGCTGCCCTATTGGCCGTACGTGGTCATGGCCATCGCCTTTGCGGGCGTTACGGTCGGGCATCTGTGCCAGCGCAGCGGTCTGCGAGTGCTTTCGGAGCCGTTGGTCGGTACCGGAGCCTTCCTGCCGTTGTTGCCCGCGCTGGGCTACTGGGTCGTGGTGGCCGAGGCGACCAGTTACTCGGGGCTGCTGCTGGTCGTCGGCGCGATGTACGTATTGTTGAGTCTCCTGCGGCGATCAGCGGCCAGCATGGCTGCGGCGGTCATCGCCGGCAACGGCGCGCTGTGGGCCATGCTGTTCGACCATGGGTTCTTGCTGTGGCAGCGGCCGCAGTTCTGGCTGATCCCTCCCGCCGTTTCGGTCTTGATCGCCGCCCAGTTGAATCGTCACCGGCTGACCGACGCCCAGTTAACGGCCTTGCGTTATGCCAGCGTCTTGGTGGTCTACGTCAGTTCGACCGGCGAGATGTTTCTACGCGGGATCGGATCCAGTCTGTGGCCGCCGATGATCTTGGCCAGTCTGTCGGTCGCGGGCGTGTTGTTGGGCATGGCGTTGCGCATTCGAGCGTTTTTGTATCTGGGGACCAGTTTTGTATTGCTATCGGTGATCAGCATGGTCTGGCATGCGGCGCAAGCCATCCAACACTCCTGGCCCTGGTGGGCCTTCGGCATCGGGCTGGGCATGGCGATCCTGACAATGTTCGCTGTCTTCGAAAAGCAGCGAGTCGAAATCCTGCGGTGGATTGAAACGATGAAACAATGGGATCCATAAGCACCCGGCCAGGAGTTTCTTGTTCATTAAGAAGACGTTGCACGCTGGAGGGCAACGGGGTCGGGAGTCGTTTTCGGCCGACGTTTCACCACATGGTAAGCGGTTTATCCGAAAACGACTCCCGACCCCTTCCGCCGATTCATCGTCGGTCGCGCCGGTTAGGGTCCGGACGAGGCGAATGGGTACTGGCCGTACTGTTCTGCCAAAGCCGTCATCGTCTGCAAGCGTTCGGGGCGGACGTGGGGGGATACCGAGCAGGCGGACGAGAGGATATAGCCGGACCCTGGGCCGCCGATGGCCAGTCGCTGGCGAACGGCGTGCTGGAAGGTCGAGTCGTCAGCCATCAGCATCTCGTGAACTGCGTCCAGATTACCTTTGAAAAAGACTCGGTCGCCGAAACGCTCTTTGGCCTCTCGTAAATCCACGGTACCCAGCGGGGGCGGATCCAGCGTGTCGATCCCGTCGATGCCGGTCCGGATCATCAGGTCCAGACGATCGCCAATCGCTCCGCAGGTGTGCGTGTAGATCGGGATCTGGAATTCGTGAACCGCTTCGGTCACTCGCAACTCGCAAGGCAGCACAAACTGCTCGTACATGGCTCGACTGATAAACCCGGCACCGGCGAACGCCGAGCTGAGCAAGATGGCATCCGGCTGATGCGGCGCACAAGAGCGGACCTGAGCGACCACGACGGCGGTCAGCGTCTGCAGCAGTCGCTGGCAGGTCTCCGGCACATCCAATAGGGCCATCAGGGCGTTCTCGTATCCCAGCAGCTCCATCAGATGCGTCCAGGGCGAGAACAATTCGAAATGCACCGAAATCGAATCGTTTTGTCTTTTGGCCTGTCGAAGTCCGGCGGTGAACCACTCGGGATACGCCGTCGGGTCGGTCAGATCCGCCGACTCGGGAATATCCCATAGGTGTGGGGCGTGCCAGGTGTTCCAGACGTAACCGGCCAGACGCAGGATCGCCGGGTCGTCAGGGTCGATCCGCTGGTAATCGGCGCGAGCCAACGAGCCGCCATCGGCTTGAAAGGTGTGCGGGTTGTCGTCGGGCACCATCTGGGTGCGCAAACCGTTTTGCCAATACAAAGTCTCTGTGCTCCCCTCATCAAGTTCCGCTTTGTCCAGATACTGCTGCCAATCCGGAGGGCGGCCAGGCAGGTTCAGCAGGATCCCGTCAAAGCGATATCGCTGCTGAAATTCGAGCAGGGTATCGATGAATGCACTGCTATCAAACCAGATTTCGGCAGGCCGCCGCCGGCTGTGCAGGAAGTAGTGGCCCAACGCCACTTGGCACATCACGGGCACGCGGTCGGGCATTTCGTGCCGCATCGCGCGGCGGACTCGTTCTCGGGAGTTCATCGGCAGAACCTCGCTTTCCAGGCGCAATGGTACCAGATTTCAGCAAAAGGTGGGAAATGGTGAACGGATTGATCTTTCCTCAGGTTCCGGTTTCTGCTACTTACCCATTCCCGTCTCGATCCGAGACCCGGATCTCGCTATTTCCAAATCAATGCAGTGGGTTGAAGACGATGGTCGCTTCGAACAAAAAATTCACACAAAGACTGAGCGTGCGTCTGGGCGCCGTTTTCTCGATGATCGCTCTGGGCGCCATCGCGATCGCGCATGGCCAATGGACGGGCGACCGCTCGCCGACGGAACCGGCGTCCCTAGCGGCGTCAACACCCGCGCCACCCGCTACCGATGCGCTACAACCCATCCCGATGCCGGAGGACGAGCCCATGGCACCGCCCGCGGCATCTCGTTGGGATTCCAGCCAGGGCTTTGCGACATTGCCCGAGGCGCCCGCGATGCCGCCGGAGCCGACCGGCTCGACGCTCCGATTCAACTCCGAGACGGATACGACGATCATCCGTGGCAAGGATGATGACCAGTCGGATGAACCACCTCGGGCTGCTCGCCAGCAGGACGACCTTTACGCCCAACTGCCGGAAGTACCGGACCATCCGTCGTTCGACGAGCCGCAGCGATTGGATCCCGAGTTGCGATCAGGAACTTCGCTGGCCGCTGCCGAATCGCGCGCATCGGCCGATGATTTTCCCGCCGCATCCACCCAATACGAAATGCCTGATCCGCCGTCGCAGAGCAGTGTCTACGGCAGCAGCACGCCGCTTGATGAAAACACCGGGACTTCGTTGGCTCCGCCGGTGCGTGACCAACCGGACGAGCCGCCATCGGCCAGCCTGCAATCGCCCCGACCGCAGGCCTCCTCGTCCAACGATCTTCCCGACTTGCCCGCCGCCCCGGAATCCCCGAGTGGGAACCGTTGGGGCTCCGCGCTCGAAGACCAGCCGCCGGGTCGATTCGATCCCCCGGCGATGTCCGACAACCCCGTCGCCCCGCTGCAACCGGATCCCCGCGAACAACAAACGGTCGAACCCGAATCGCCGTCGCCACGTTTCTCGGCATCGAACATAACTTCCAATCAACGATCCAACGCTACCGCACCGGCTCGATCCGAACATTCGGCCGGTTTCGAGGGCGATGGAGCACCGGGTGCCGAATCCTTGGAAGGCCGCCAGGCCCCGGCGCTGACGGTCGAGAAAATCGCGCCTGCCGAGATTCAGGTCGGTAAGGAGGCCAGCTTTCAGGTGCGGATTCGCAATGTGGGACAAGTCGCCGCGCACGACCTGATTGTCCTAGACCGGGTACCTCGAGGAACTCGATTCGTCAACGCCGTTCCGCAAGCCAGTGAAGCGCCCGATGGCCAACTGATGTGGCAACTGGGCAGCTTGGCTCCCGATAACGAGACGACGGTCACGATGTACGTCTTGCCCATCTCCGAAGGCGAGATCGGCAGCGTCGCGCAGGTTCTGTTCCAGACCCATGCTTCGGTGCGGACGATTTGCACCCGGCCGGAACTGAAAGTGACGCACTCCGGCCCTCAAAAGGTCTTGATCGGCGAATCGGTTGTGCTGGACATCACGGTGTCCAATCCCGGTTCGGGAGCCGCGACAGGCGTCGTGCTGGAAGAAAACATTCCCGAAGGTCTCTCGCATCCGGCGGGACGCGAACTGGAGTACGAAGTCGGCGTTTTGAAACCGGGGGAATCCCGCCGCCTGCAACTGACGCTGAAGGCTGCCGAGCCCGGCGTTGTGGAGAACACGGTCTATCTGCGAGGCGATGGGAATCTGGTCGCGGAAGATACGATCACCGTGGAAGTCGTCGCACCGTCGCTGCAGGTTTCGTTAACCGGTCCCAGAATGCGCTACTTGGAACGCGAAGCCATCTACGATGTGAATGTGGCCAATCCGGGCACCGCGACCGCTCGTGACATCGAACTGGTAACCTACCTGCCCAAAGGAATGCGATTCGTCGACGCAGACCACAAGGGCCAGTACGAACCTCAGAACCATGCGGTGTACTGGAGTCTGGAAGAACTGCCGCCGCAACAGAGCGGGGTGGCCAAGCTGACACTTCTGCCAATGGAAACCGGCCAGCAGCGTTTGAATGTGGAAGGTCGAGCGGGCATGGGTCTGAAGGATGCCTCGGAAAAACTGGTCCAGGTCGACGGGGTGGCCGAGTTGCAGTTTGCGATCCATGACGAAGCCGATCCGATCGAAGAGGGCAGTGAGACAACGTACGTCATCCAATTGAACAATCGCGGTTCGAGCGCGGCCACCGACATCCGTATGAAAATCGGGCTACCGCCGGAGATGAGGCCGGTCGGGGGCGAAGGACCGACGCAGGTCAGCATCGAAGGACCTCAGGTCAATGTCGACCCGCTGGCTCGCCTAGGGCCCGGCGAACAGACAGAGTACAGGATTCGGGTCCGAGGTCTGACCGCCGGTACGCATCGCTTCCAGGTCCAGCTCATCTCCAAGGAGACGCCGGTACCCGTGACCAAAGAAGAGGTCACCCGAGTCTACGCGGATCGTTGAACGGTCCGGTAGCTGGGGGTTCCTTTCGCTGGCTTGTCAGCCTAGGATATCGTGGGTGCTGGTACCGATTCCTCTGCTGACAAGAAGGCCATGCTGCGAGTCCATCCTCGAATCCAGATTCCGCTCGCCGAATTCCACTGGACCTACGCGCGCAGCAGTGGACCGGGCGGCCAGAACGTCAATAAGGTCAATTCCAAAGTGACCCTTCACTGGCCGATCGCTTCTTCTCCCAGTCTGCCAGACGATGTGCGAGCCCGAGCGATGGCCAAGTACGCAAAGCGGATCAATAACCAGGGAGATTTGGTGCTCCATAGCCAGCGGTATCGGGATCAAGCCAAGAACGTCTCGGATTGCCTGGAAAAACTCAGCCAGTTGCTGCTGGAAGTGGCTGTGCCGCCCAAACGGCGCATCGCGACTCGACCCAGCCGCGCTGCCAAGCAGCGTCGTGTCGACGAGAAAAAGAGCCGTGGAAAGAAGAAGGACCTGCGGAAAAAGCCAAAGCTGGACGATTGAAAACGGGTTGAACAACGGCGGTTTCCAGCACCCGACACCACGGTCAGGGTCCGGTCACCAGACGCCGGGAATATTCGGACGATCGCCAGGCGGTATCTGCCGCTCGATCGCTTCCAGAACCTGCGCGTCACTCGGGTACGAGGACGGCAGGACCTGTCTAAGCGGGATCGGCACCTCGTCCATCCGATAGGCTGTCCCCGGCAGATGGATCCCATAGACGGCAGTTGTCAATCGTACGGTCGGCTCGATCGCCGGAGCGACCGTGGGATGATCCAGCACGATGGTCGGGATCGAACGCAGACGGTCCACTGCGTCGGCAGGCATCTGTGGAACGGATTCGCTGCCCACCAGCAGACAAACATCCACCTCGCCCCGCTGCAGCATCTGGGCCGCCGAGTACTCATCCGGGTCGTAGCGAGGATAACCACGGCTCAAGTTGACGCTGAACGGGAACCCGGTCTGCCAACACAACACGCTGTCCGCTCCGCTCACATCGCCAGGAATCCGCATCCGCCGAGCGTGAAAACGTGTGTGAGCGTTCAATTCGGTTACCATCCGCAACAAGGCCTCGACATTCCCGTGCCCCGACCCAGTACGGGCCAAGCCCAACCCGAAAAACACGACTCCGCAGCGGCAAGACTTCATACGGTCAGCCAATTCGACCAGTTGCCCATGGTCGACCCCCAGGCGATCGGTGTTCCTTAAGGGCCAGCCGCGGAGCAGACACCGCAACGCCCAAATCGCCTCGAAATCACGGCCCGGTTCGACGGGAATGAATCGATCAGCATTTCGGCTGGTGTCCGTCGGCGCGACGTCGATCACCACGATCGTCCGATCCCGACGCCCGCCGGGAACGAATCGGCCGACCGCATCGCCCGAGTAACGCTCTAGGTGCCGCGGGTGGCTGTGGACCGGATCGACACCCCAGAAAACCACCAAATCCGCTCGATGCCGGATCTCGCCCAACGTACACGTCGATTCGCCAACCTGCTGGATCGCCATGATCGACGGAGCGTGGCAAATCGACGCGGTCGTATCGACATTGGCATGCAAACGGTCGGCCAGTCGCACGGCTGCCCGCTGGCCGGGCGTACTGCTGCGCGACAGGCCGTAGATCAGCGGCCAACGAGCCTCTGCCAGGATCTGAGCGCTGCGAGTGACGGCCGCCTCTAGAGACACCTCTCGGCCCGCGATTTGGGCTACCGGCGGTCGGACCGTGTGCTGTTGCAGGAACCAGGCCTCCGACAGATGGCATGCGCCCCGCGCCCGAACGATCCGGTCGCCGACGACGCTCATCTGCAAATCGTCACACACGCAACCACAGATCGTACACGCCACATCGTCGATGACGCGCAAAGCGTCCGGGTCGGTCGGGATGCTCTCCTGGAGCGTCATACCATTTAGCCCAATTGCCAGGGAAACAAAGATACTCAACGGCAGCCAGGAATTCCTGCCCCAACAGCAGCCTACCGCGTACCCCAATCGTCCGCAAGAGCCTGGAAAAGGGGACGGGGGTCTTTTCTCGCCTGGCGAGTAGGCTATCCTGCTTGTAGCAGACTCCGAAAGCGAACTTTCCATCGTGAGCCGTCATGCCCAGAAAAGAGCGTGCGGATGAGACTGTCTATTGCGAAAAGGACAGGCATTTTTTGCTCGCGATATGCGTGCCAGTCGCGAAGCGACGACATGCAATAGCCACGGACGCGAGTCCGTGGGACACGCGACGCCGCATCATCCAAGAGTCGCAACGCGACGGCCGGTGTCTTAAGGCCGGAACCGAACGGGAAGATGGTGGGGCGGGACGCGAATTCCTGGTTGGACGCTGGTTCCGGTTGGGGATGCAGTTAGGCTGTGCGGATAGACAAAAACGGCCAAGCCAACTGACGGCCGCGACCACTACACAAACCACGTAGATCAGACGCCCCATATCGTGCCGCCCCCGCCGTCTAGTGCAAGTGGCGGCAAACAGCTAAACTAGGTTGTTTCTCAATTCCACTGCCTGCAAACCAAACGCGAGGTGCCCGTGATCGTTCGACTGTCTGATGGAAGATTGTTGCCTATCGAAATGTACAAAGTCCGCATCGTCCAAAAGACGACGCTCCCCCCAGTCAGCCAGAGACTGAACGCCATTGAGGAGGCGGGCTACAATACGTTCCTGCTTTGGACCAAGGATATCTTTATCGACATGCTGACCGACAGCGGCACCAATGCGATGAGCGACAATCAGTTGGCGGCGATGATGGTTTCGGACGATGCGTACGCTGGTGGCGAGAGCTATCGCAAGCTGGGCGATGCGGTCAAGCACGTCTTGGGATTCGACTATTACGTTCCGGCTCATCAGGGCCGAGCCGCCGAGCATCTGCTGGCGAAAATCTTCTGCCGACCGGGCACTGTGGTGCCGATGAATTACCACTTTACGACCACCAAAGCGCATTTCGAAATGGGTGGGGCACGGGTGCTGGAGATCTTCTACGATGACGCGATGGAGACGACCAGCGACAATCCTTTTAAGGGCAATATCGACCTGGACAAGCTGAAGGGGGTGATCGAGCGTTACGGCCCGGAGAACATCCCGTTCGTGCGATTGGAAGCTACCACCAATTTAATCGGCGGACAGCCATTCTCGATGGCGAATTTGCGCAGCGTTCGTGAAATGGCGGCGTCTCATAAAATACCCGTCGTGATCGACGCCAGCCTGATTTCGGAAAACGCCTACTTCATCAAGTGCCGCGAACAAGGCTATCAGGACACGTCGATCGAGGATATCGTCAAGGAGATGATGTCGCTGTGCGATCTGGTCTACCTGTCGGGTCGCAAAAGCACCTGTGTTCGCGGTGGACTACTAGCGACGAATAATCTCGAATATTTTAACGAGCTGAAGGCTTGGTTGCCGGTTTACGAAGGCTTCATTACTTACGGTGGTATGTCCAGTAAGGAGATCGAGGCGATGGCGGTCGGCTTGCGGGAGATGGTCGATCTGGATGTCGCCAGCAGTTCGGCGGATTTGATCAAGGATTTCGTCGACAAGATGGTGGCTCGCGGATTGCCCGCGGTCACTCCGGCCGGTGGCTTGGCCGGTCATGTCGATGCGATGAAGTTCCTCTCGCATCTGCCTCAGGAACAATACCCGGCGGGTGCCTTGGCCGCAGCGTTGTATCTGGTGTCCGGCGTCCGCAGCATGGAACGCGGGACGATCTCGATGGATCGCGACGAGCAGGGCAACGATGTGCTCTCCGATCTGGAACTGTGCCGCATGGCCGTTCCGCGCCGGGTGTATACGATGTCGCAC
>REEF01000802.1 GCA_007695205.1 Planctomycetaceae bacterium | reverse complement strand
CCATGTCCCTGTCAAGCCGCTGAAATCCCGCTCTTCTGATGAGTTGGCCGTAGTCCCGTTCGTTGTCGACTTTCCTCCAGAACTTGCGGTGCAGCCCTCAAGAACCATCTGATAGGCCCACGTAAGTGCTATGTTGGTGAAAAAGCTGGCTGTCCCCGTTTCCGTTTCCGTTTCAAAGCTGGCTGTCCCCGTTTCCAAAGCTGGCTGTCCCCGTTTCGCCGTTTCTGGTATCGGTGTGGTGCACGGTTCAGCGTTCCGGGCACGGTTCAGCGTTCCAGCAGGGCCTGGGCATGGCGGGCCAGGTGGCCGCGGAGGTCCTGCGTGTAGTTTTCCAGGATCGCCTGTCCGACACCTTCGTGGTCGCCCAGCAGGTACAGGGCACGGGCCAGCAGCAGTTCGCGCAGCGATTCGCGGCGAGTATGGACCGCGTTCGTGTTGCGTGCTTCTTCGGCGTCGTGGGCTGCGGCGGCCAGTACCGTATCGTGGATGTGGCCCGTCATGCCCGGCTTGGCCAGCAACTGGGCCAAAGCCGGCGCGGCGGCCGGATCGCCCAGCCGTTCGAGCGAGTGGGCCACGGCACGGTGGTGCGAGAAGTCGGCGCGAGCGTCCAGCAGGGCGACTTTCTCCAAGATCACGGGCACCGCTTCTTGGTCATTCGCCAGGCCCAAGGCGATGATGTCCACGTCCAGGGGGCTGAGTGCCGCACCGAACTGGCCCATGCCTCGGTAATTCCAGCCGTCATCCCAGGCGTCCGCTGCTTGGACCCGATCGCGGATCAGGGCGGCGCCGGTCGGATCGCCCAGCATCGCCAGTTTTTGGGCATAGGCGTAGCGTATTTCGCCTTCGCTGGCTGCAAAGGCCTCGCGCAATCGGGGCACGGCACGCTCGGGGTCGATAAACACGGCGGCTGCGGCCCGATAGTCGTCCGGGGCGTCGCGTACCGCCTGGTCTAAATCCGCGTCCGACATGGGCAGCGAGTCCTGGTGATCGAGCACTGCTTCCGGCAGGTTGCCGATTTCGACCAATTTTCGCTGCAGGGCACGCACGTCGATCGCTCGTAGCGATTGTTGGTTTTGGACGGCCATCGTGGCGGCCAGGCCTGCCGCGTAGCCTTGGTTCTGGATATCCGGCTGCATGCGGGTCAAGGGGACGGCATCGCGGTGAACGCTGATTCCCAGACCGGTAACCAGGATCCCTTCCAACCCCTTGGGCAGCAGGCAGCGGTAGGGGATGTCGACGACAAAGGCGTATCGACTGGGCGGGGTCTCCAGGATCAGGTAGGGGTCGATCGTATAGCCGTGCGTATCGAAGTTGCTGCGCGACTGGCAGATCGTATCCGGGTAGGTGCGTTCGACCATTTGGTCCCGCACGGTCATATAGAAATCGCCCACGATCCGTCGCCGTTCGCGAGTGTCGATCAATTGGCCCTGGTCGAAGGCGTCGGGGTATTTCTGTTTCGAGTAGACGAACACATGCCAGATATCCAGCATGTCCGTTTCGTCGACGAGGGTAAAGTCGGTATTGGTATAGTTAGCGCCCAGCCGCCGGGGCGGCAGGCCGGTTCCCTGCATGCCGAATTCACGGGCGTCCGTATAGTCGATTTCAGCACCTGCGGCGGCGGCGATATCGGCGTTGCCGGTCGAGTCGATGACGATATCGGCCAGCACGGCACCGCGGCCGAAGGGGGTTGCCACCACCGCTCCGATGACTTGGTCCTCGTTGACCAGAGCACCGCAGCCGATGGTGCCGAACCAGATTTCCCCGCCTGCGTCCAGCAGCGTCTGCCGCCACCAATTGGCTCGCTGCTCCGGTTCCCAAGCGGCGCCGCCGGGGACGGTGGCGGTGAAACCGACCCGATTGCCATACCAGTAGCGGGAGATATATCCGGCTGTACCGACGCCGCCCATCATGTGCAGGTATTCGACGACCAGCACGCGGGCGCCTTGGCGAGCTGCGGCAATCGCTGCGGGGGCGCCACCGGTACCGCCGCCGATCACCAGCACCTCGTATTCGCCCAGCACGGGCAGGGGGCGCGAGTCTTGTTCAATGGCGGGCAGTTGCTGGATCGGTCGCACGCCGGTCAGTGACTCCCGGACCTTGCCAGCCACCATTTCGAATTCGTTGGCTTGGCTCGGCAGCCGGACGTCGGCCAGTTCGTCCAGGGCGGCGGCTTCCGCGGCAGCCGCGGCTCCCAATCGTTTGCCCAGATCGATCCATTCCAGCGGTCGCATGAGTTGTTCGGCGCGTGCTCGGCTGACGTCTGCCGTCCCGCCCAGCACATACAGCCGGTCGATCGCCTGCGGTCGAAACACGTCCAGCGGCAACTCAGCGACGGCCAGCGAATCGTCGGCCAGCGACTGCCGCCCGTACAACGGATCGGGCGGGATCTGGAACAACCGATCCGCCGTGACCTGTTGCTGCGGATGATAGGTCAGGCTGCGGGCCTGCTGGTCCGCTGCGGCGAACGCCGCGTAGCTGCCGTCGCGCATGCTCAATTCCAGCGTATATTCGATGGTTTGGAACGGCCCGGCCGCGCCCGACACGGCTTGGCCCGGGATCGCGGCGAACGGCGGGTCGATCGTCCGCACCGCCCCCCGTGACAACTCGACCGGCTCGCCCCCGATCACCGTTCTCCGGAACACCTGGGTACCGTTCGGATAAGGGCGGAAGCGGGCTCCCGCCAAACGGGCCACGGTCCCGCGATCCGTGGCATCGATGATGGTCCGCGCCCGCACGGCCTGGCGGCCGACCCGGTTCGCCATCACGATCCCCGCAGGCGCGCCGTCCGCATCCCGCAAGACATCGGTCGGGTAGCAACTGAACAGGAACGGCACGCCCGCTTCGATCAGTGCCCGTTCCAGCGTCTTCTTTACGTGCATGGGCCGTGGCGGTTGGCGACGCGGCGATTCGCCCGCCGACGCGTCCCCGGCCCCCAACACTTCGATTTCGCCGATCAATACGCGGGGTACCTCGTCGGTCCGAGTCACCTCGAAACGCACGAAACGGGCGGTCGTTTCGAGCGGTGCTGCCAGTACGATCGGGGCTCCCACGGGGCCGGAAACGCCCGGCGGAACGTCCCGGTTATCGATCCGTATCGGCTCGGACCATTGGGAACCATCGCTGCTGGTGGCGATCCGGACATGCTGGATTTTGAAATCTTTTTCGGCAACGCCATGATCGCGTTGATACACGACGATCCGCGCCTCGCGCATGGCCCGCGATTCGCCGAGATCGGCCGTAATCGCCACATCGCCGTTGTACTGGACGCTTTGCGAGGCAGCATCGCCCCAACTGCCGTTGGTCAGCCGGCTGGGAGGCGTCGTGTCGCGATGCGGGGCTCCGCAGGGCAAACTGGCCGTATAAGTCAACGGCAGCCGATCCGGATGCAGTCTCACCCCATCGGTGATCGGATCGTGGAAAATGGCGCGAGCTAACTCGGAACGAGGCTCCTCACCGTCCTCCAACCACAGCCGCAACGTGGCCGTCATGTCATCGCCCAGGTAGGGATAAGGGGCCGCCAAGAACACCGAGGCGCCTTGCTCGGCGGCGCTCAGCGCCGCGGCGACCGCGCCGGTCCCGCCGCCGACCACGACGACGTCCACGTCATAAGCCAAAGGGATCTCGCGCGCTGATTCCTGCAACGCTCGGTCCGCGACCGCGGGTCGGGCTGCCAGGAAGAGCAAGGCCAAACCGATTCCAAAGCACTTCCACCGCCTCATGCTACTAACTCCCCGGATGTACTGTACTTTCGGCAAACTTCGTCGTCTGGACGCCGCCGGACGAACGAGCCAGTTTGCGAGCAACCGTTGCCCGCGAAGGTGACTTAGCACCGTGCGAGAAATAACTGACGCACTTTCGGCCCCCCCCCTCACCCTGCACTCTCCCCGGAGGGGCGAGGGGACATCGGACAGTTATTTCTCGAACGGTGCTTGGATTGTACCTGGGACGAAAGCCCTGTCAACTTAGTGGATGGCCGGCCATCATGACGCACGGAACATGTCGGGAGTTTGGGCGAGTTCAATTCCGGGGGCATCCGTGCTAGGATGGCAACCGGTGTCGGCATGTGTCCGGCATCTGAGATTCGATCGACGATCCGGTGGGGAGCACGACATGCCACATTCAGCCACACGACGGACTTTTCTCAAGTCGGCTTCGGTCGGCGCCGCGCTGTCCCTGACGGCCACCAGTTATGGGCGCGTCATCGGTTCCAACGAACGCCTTTCCATCGCCGTGATCGGGTGTGGCAGCCAAGGCTTCCGCGCTCACATGCGAGGCGTGCATCGCCATGCTGAAACGATGAACGTGGAGATTACCGCGGTGGTCGATCCCTGGCGGCCTCAGCGCGAGCGTGCTGCCGAACAGACCCGCCAGTGGTACGGGCGGGCGGCCCGCCAGTTCGTCTCCTACCGCGACGTGGTCGCGCTGGAGGACGTCGACGCGGTGACGATCGCCTCCTGCGATCATCAGCACGAGCAACACCTGCAGGCGGCAGCCGAGGCGAAGAAGGACGTTTACGTCGAGAAGCCGCTGGGCATGGACTTCGAGCGAGTCAAGGCGGCCTGCGACGCCGTGAAGGCCAGCGGCGTGGTCTGCCAAGTGGGGACTCAGCGGCGGAGCACCCCCACGGGGGCCAGTTGCCGCGAGCTGTTCCGCACGGGCATCTTCGGCCGGATTTCGCGGATCGAACAATGCCGCAATTCCGCCCGGCCGTACTGGTACAGCCGGCTCGCCGAAGCCGACGAGAAGGACGTCGACTGGCCGGAGTTTCTCATGCATCGTCCGGGACGGCCCTTCTGCCCTCATCAGTTCACCGGATGGTACGGCTACCGCGATTTCTCCGACGGGCCCGTCCCGGGGCTGGGGAGCCATTTCATCGACCTGATGCACTACATTACCGGGGCCGAGTATCCCGTATCCGCTACTTGCGACGGCGGCACTTTCACTTGGGAAGACGAGTACGGCTTTACCTGTCCCGACCAGGTCCAAGCCAGTTGGGTCTATCCCGAGGGTTTTCTGGTCAGCTATGTGACCAACTTCGGCAGCCCGGCCGGCAACGTCTATCGCTTCTACGGCGACGACGGTGTGCTCGACCTGACCAATTGGTCGGTACCAACCTATACCACCGGGAACGCGAGCGGCACGGCCGCCCCGGGCACTGGCGAGCCGGTCGAATTGATCGAGCCGGACGACCACTACCTGGACTGGCTAAAGTGTATCCGCAGCCGCGGCACATGCGTGGCCCCCATCGACGCCGGCTATCAACACGCCGTGGCCGTGCTGATGGCCGTGCAGGCGTTCGACCAGGGCAGGCGGCAGATTTACGATGCGGAGCGACGCGAGATTCTTCCAGGATGAACCCTCCCGATTGCTCCCGGCAGCCACTTCCTTAACAACGCGAACGAACGATGCAGGAAATGCGTATTGGCAGAAAGTTGGGTGGCAGAAAGAGAATCATTCGACACGGATCGGCAACTGCCAGCTGGTGGTTGTCGCGGTCGGTGGCTTGCGGTCCGGCGTAGCGCGACGAAAGGACTCCCGGCGCTCCGTCCAACGCATCGACCGTCAGCCCGCTGTCATCGCCCGTCGCCCAGCAGTCCGTCGCCCGGCACGCCTGCGGTCACCATACCGCCCATGGCGACCCATGGGAAGAATCCGTTCGGGGACAGAACGCGGGCAGTTCAAGCGGGCAGAAAAACGAGCACGGCATTCAGGTGCCAATTCCCGCAGTCTCGGCCCTTCTTCTGCCATCAATCTTTCTGCCTGCTGAACGTCGTGATCCAGCACGCACAACACCGTGCGACACCTCCTGGCGATGGCCCCCGCTCTCTCCAATCGGAAGGCGAGCCTGGACCGATGTGGCCACCACGCCAGCCCTCGCCGCGCAGCCATCAAAGCTGGCTGTCCCCGTTCGTCATCGCACGAGCGAGCACGACAGATCGGGTTCGAGATGCTCAGCGGCACGTCACGGCATCAGGATGTGGACTTGTTGCCCTGTTGTGGTAGAATACGCAGTGGCTTTCCCGTGTTGTCCCCCGAGACTCGCAGGGTTGCCCAGATGCAGAAGGTGCTGGCCGTATTCCGTGGCGGACATGGCGAACTGACGACGCCTGTCGATTGGCCCGAAGGCACCGCGGTGGAGGTGATTTCGTCAACCGACGGCTTGGCGTCTACGATCGGGTCGCGTCGCCGGCGT
>REEF01000801.1 GCA_007695205.1 Planctomycetaceae bacterium | reverse complement strand
CGTCCAATCGCCGGCCGGGAAACACCTTGAGCCACCGCAACGCCACCTCTTCGTCGGACCACGTCGCCACCACATCGGGGCGATTCCGGAGGATTAAATGCATGTGATTGCTCATGATGGCATAGGTCAGCACATCGATGCCGAAAACCGAGGCCAGAGCCTCCATCCGACGCCGAATCCACTCGCGACGGAACGAGTAATCGATGCCCGTTCGATCGTCCCGGCCGGCCAAAAATGCCCTGCGAACACAGCGCTGAAGCGCATGTACAATACAGATCTCGTCCGCCTGAAACTGCTCACTTCGTGCAGATCGTCCCATGTGATGTCTCCTGTCTTTGTCTATCATAGTCGCCGAATCGGTTCTGTCAATAGATAAATGGGTGGCACCTATTAAGAATTTTGTTTGGGAAAGGCTTGGCAGAGCTTTCGGTATGTTGGTAGAATTGGCGGTGTTGCCTGCTTTTCACCTTCCTGGCGCGCGGTGATTCCTGCCCGGAGCCGAAAAATGATGAAGTCGTCGCTGGTCCTAACGCTCGCTGTGTGTACCGTCGTAGGTTCGGCCACAGCGCAGCAAGCCTCGTTGAATCTCTTCGAAAGTTCCAGGCAACCGGTACCGACCGGCCCGCTGGACGAGATCGTTTTTGCCAGACTTGCAGCGTTGGACATCCAACCGGTGCTGTGCTCGGACGCCGTCTTCCTGCGACGCGTGTATCTGGACGTGACGGGCACGCTGCCCACCGCCGCAGAGGCTCGGGCGTTTCTTGACGAACGGGACACCCACAATAAGCGGCACCGGTTGGTCGATCGTCTGCTCGAGCGCAGCGAGTACGCGGATTACTGGGCGATGAAATGGAGCGATGTTTTGCGGATCAAAGCAGAGATTCCTGTGAATCTCTGGCCCAACGCAGCCCAGGCCTACCATCGCTGGGTACGAGCTTCGCTGCTGGAGAACAAACCCTACGACCGGTTTGTTCGCGAGATGTTGACGTCCAATGGCAGCAATTTCCGCGTGGGCCCGGTCAACTTCTACCGAGCGGTCCAGGACAAGACGCCCGAGGTGATCGCCACCACGGTGGCGTTGACGTTCATGGGGGCCCGCGTTGACAACTGGCCCGAGGATCGTCTGTCGAAGATGGCCGTCTTCTTCTCCGAGATCGGTTACAAGCCGACCAGCGAATGGAAGGAAGAGATCGTCTTCTGGGATCCGATGCAGCTTCGCACCGTGGCGGGCAACGCTGTTCCGGGGCGGGATACCCCGGGGACACTTCTGCCTCAAGCCAGCGGCGATCAGATCGCTGGCCTGCCGTCACCGCGTCGCGAGCCGCTGATCGGCATCTTTCCGGATGGCACCTCGGTGGAAATCCCACCGGATCGGGATCCTCGCGAGGTGTTCGCCGACTGGTTGATCACGCCGGAAAACCCTTGGTTTACGCGCGCGATCGTCAATCGGGTCTGGGCGTGGCTGCTAGGGCGGGGAATCATCGAGGAACCGGACGATCTCCGTGATGACAATCCGCCCGTCAATCCCGAATTGCTTGCGTATCTGGAACGCGAGTTCATCGACAGCGGCTACGACCTGAAGGCTCTGTACCGTTTGATCCTGACGTCGACCACCTATCAGTTCTCCTCGACGCCTCGGCATCCATCCCCCGAAGCCCTGCCGAATTTCGCCACCGTGATCCCTCGGCGGCTGGACGCCGAAGTGTTGATCGACGCGATCAATCGGATCACCGGAACGACCGACTTGTATACCAGCGCGATTCCCGAGCCGTATACCTATATCCCCCGCGACATGCCCGCCGTGGCGTTGGCCGATGGCAGCGTGACCAGCCAGTTCTTGGCGCTGTTCGGACGATCGGCTCGGGCGACAGGGATGGCCAATGAACGGTCGAACAAACCGGTTCCCGCGCAGTGGCTACACACGCTGAATTCGCGACACATCCATGACAAGATCGTCCGCGGACCGCGTATGCGGCGGTTGCTGGAATCCAAACGGCCCCTGAAAGAAACCGCCGAAGAAATGTACTTGACCATCCTGTCGCGACGCCCCACGCCTGACGAGATGAGAACCTTGGCAGCGCATGTTCAAAACGCCGATTCGCGACGCGATGCGGCGATCGACATCGTTTGGGCGTTGATCAATACCACCGAGTTCCTGTACCGGCATTAAGACTTGAAGGAGACCGAGAAGATGAACCCCCATCCCCGTTTCGAAGAACACGAAAAAGTGTCGCGTCGCCAAGCCGTGCGGCAAGGTCTGTACGGGGCGGGCGGCATGCTGATGGCCAATCACCTGGCCGGTGTCGCGTTGGCAGACGATGCTGCGTCGGCGACGGAACAGCCGCCGGCCAAAGCCAAAGCGGTCATCCAAATCTTTCTGTGGGGCGGCATGTCCCATAATGATACCTGGGACCCCAAGCCGGGAACGGGTCGGGACTATCTGGGCGACTTCACCGAGGTGATCCCCACCAACGTGGCAGGAATCCAGTTGGGCGGTCTGTTCCCCCATCTGGCTCAGCAGGCTGACAAGTATTCGTTGATCCGAGGTATGACGCACGGTAACAACGGGCATGAAACCGCAGCTTACATGATGCAGACTGGACATCCTTCCGGTGGACGGCTGGCGTTCCCGAGCGTCGGGGCGGTGTTCTCGATGTTCAAGGGCGAAGATTATCAGGGCCTGATTCCGCCCTACGTCGTGTTGACTCGAGCTCAAGGGCGATTTTCGGAAGAAGGGTTCCTGGGTCCGATGTTCAAACCGTTTGCCACCGGCGGGAATCCAAATGCGGCTCGGTTCGAAGTCGAAGGGATTATGAACCCCGGCGTCAGTGACGCTCGACAGAAAGCACGCCGCGAATTGCTGGATCGCATGAACACGCTGAGCAACACGATGGTCGGCTGTCCGGAACTGGCAGCAGCAGAAGAGGCCAAAGAGACAGCCTACGAACTGATCCTGGGCGCCGGTCGGGAGACGTTCGATCTGGGCAACGAGCAACGTGAGTTGCGAGACCTGTATGGGCGACACGTCTTCGGGCAGAGCTGCCTGGCCGCTCGGCGGTTGGTCGAGGCCGGTGTACCGTACGTCGTCATCAATTATCCGGGCGGCTGGGATACGCACGGCAACCACTTCGCCACCATGCGCCGCCAATGCCCGGAACTGGATCAAGGACTGGCGATGCTGATCCAAGATCTGCACGACCGGAATCTGCTGGACAGCACCCTGGTCTGGTGCACGGGCGAGTTCGGACGCACGCCGAAAGTCGATTGGGCACCTCCCTGGAACGGCGGTCGACATCACTTCGGTGCCGCTTTTACCGCGTTGGTCGCCGGCGGCGGATTCAAGGGGGGGCAGGTGGTCGGCAAGACGTGCGAGACGGGTGAGAAGGTGGTCGAGCGGCCTGTGTGGCCACTGGATCTGATCGGCAGCATCTATCAACTGGCCGGAATCGACTTTACGGCCAACCTGCCTCATCCCGAGGGCCAGCCAGCGCGGGTGCTGCCCGAACCGAGCGAACGCTGGAAGTCAGAGGGATTGCTGACAGAGATCATGTGAGTCGTGAAGGAGAACCCAATGGAACGGACCATGACCAATTTTTTGGCGCTTTCGACCCTCGGGCTGGTCAGCAGCTTGGCTCTGGCTGCGGTAGTACACGCTCAGCCTCACATCGGTTTCGTCTACCCTGCCGGCGCCCAGCAGGGAACGACCGCTTCCATCCGGCTGGGCGGCCAGCGTCTGGACGGCGTCCAGTCGATGCTGGTCTCTGGCACCGGGGTCCAGGCGGAATTGGTCGATTATCACCGAGTGCTGAACAATCAGCAGTTCGCAGTGATCCGAGAAAACTTGAGGGAATTGCAGCGGGAAATGAAAGAGCGGTCCAGGCGGAAGCATCGCCCGATGGACCCAACCACTCGGGAGATCATGGCCAATATCCAGCAACGGCTGGACTTGCGAGAAAACTTTCCGGCCAACCGGGCGCTGGCCAACCTGGTCTTTATCGACGTCACCATCGCCCCAGACGCTGAATTGGGTCCGCGAGAAATCCGTCTGGTGACCCTGGATGGCGTGTCGAATCCGTTGGCCTTCCATATCGGTGAATTACCGGAAGTGGCTCGCGAGCCGATGCGCACCGCCCGGATGCCGGTCTTGGGCAATGAAGAAGCGGCCGAACGAAGACGTCCGCCCGATCAAGCAGAACAGCAGGTGACCGTCCCTTGCACGGCCAATGGCCAGGTGGCAGCCGGCGAGGTGAATTCTTATCGATTCAAGGCACGCCAGGGCCAACGACTGGTGATCGCCACCAAAGCCCGCCAATTGCAACCGTACATTGCTGACGCCGTCCCCGGCTGGTTCCAAGCGGTGCTGACGTTGTACAACGCCGAGGGGCGTGAAGTCGCATTCAACGACGATTTTCGCTTTCACCCCGATTCGGTAATCTACTACGAAGTTCCCGAAGACGGCGAGTTCGTCTTGACCATCTCCGATGCCTTGTTCCGAGGACGCGAGGATTGGGTCTACCGCCTGACGATCGCCGAGCAGCCTTTTTTGACGAGCATCTTCCCGATGGGCGGCCGAGTCGGCGAGCCGGTGTCCGTGGAAATGCTCGGCTGGAATCTAGACGGCTCCCAACTAGTCCTGCCTTCGTCCAATGCCCCTGCGGGAATCCACTCGGCCGTCGCCAAGGGTGGCCTGACCTCCAACCGAGTGCCGTTCGCCCTGGATACGCTGCCCGAACGTATCGAACACGAGCCCAACAACGACCGATCGCAGGCCGAGCGGATCGAGTTGCCGGTCATCATCAACGGACGCATACAACAGCCGGGGGACTGGGACGTATTCCAATTCGAAGGACGTGCTGGTCAAAAGGTCGTGGCCGAGGTCACTGCACGACGGCTTGATTCACCATTGGATTCCTTGCTGAAGATGACCGACGCTGATGGCAATCTGCTGGCGTTGAATGACGACTACGAAGACCCGGGGACAGGGCTGAACACCCACCACGCGGATTCCTATATTCTCGTGGAACTGCCATCCGATGGGACCTACTTCGTCCACATCGGCGATACCACACACCAGGGCGGTGATGCCTATGGGTACCGGTTGCGGATCAGCGAGCCGCAACCCGATTTCGAACTACGGGTGGTACCGCCCAGCCTGGGCATACCCAGCAAGGGAACCCGTGGCGTCAGCATTTACGCCATTCGTCGTGACGGCTTCGATGGCGATATCCACGTTCGTCTGCGCAATCCTCCGAAGGGCATTTCCGGGACCACCGCAACGCTACGGGATGGACAGGAGATGGTGCGGATGGCCATCCGTACGCAACTGGCGCGTCTGGATCGACCAGTGCCTTTGACCATCGTGGGCCGAGCCCAGGTGGATGATCGCGAGATCGTTCGGACAGCGCTCGCTGCAGAAGATCGCATGCAAGCCTTCCTATGGCGGCACCTGGTACCCGTCGACCAGTTCACCGTGCGTGTCTTCAATCCATCCTACCGACCGCCTCGAAGCCGCGAGATCACCCCGATCCCGAAAGAAGTTCTGCAAGCCGCAGCGGCCGAGCAAAAGGAACGTCAAGAGGCGGGGCAGCAAGTCTTCACCAAGCAGCAGGTGGCTCGACGATTGCGAGAACTAGACTATTTGTACGAGAACTACCTGCTGACCGAGGACTTTTATCATAGGAAGGCAGCGGAGTGCGAAGTCGCACCCGATGACCCGTAGAGTTCGAACAGGTCGAAACGCTCATCGTCCACGACTGCAGCGGCCTGTCGCGGCCCGACCAAATCGTCCTCCGGATTGACTTGCTGCAACCGTGGATGCGTCGCCAGATCTCGGAAATAGCCGTCCCTGGCCCGTCGAACGAAATCCTGATCCGCTTGAGCAGGCACGCGATCGGCGAGCGCTTCGTTATCGGGGGGATCGATGTGGCTGCCCGTCTGAAGGCTCATGACGGGCAAGAGTGCCCGTGCTACGGGAATGTTTTTCGTCGCCGCTTGCTGGTCCTCCGGACGATCGCTCGTCCACCAAACTCCGCCAGTCGAAGCGGTCAAGGGAGCCTCACCTTCTCCCACGCCCTGCGCAGCGCCACCGCCGCCCGTCACGTCGAACACTGAGGAGCCGTGATCCGAGGCGGGCGGAGAGTTCAGCCGGTTGATGATGCTCAGCACATCGGCCGGTGAGACCACGCCGTCACCATTGACA
>REEF01000798.1 GCA_007695205.1 Planctomycetaceae bacterium | reverse complement strand
GCGAGGCGGCAGTTTATGCTTCAAACGGTAGGAATGCACCAAGTACATCACGCCGGCCACGAAACCCAGGGTCGCCGAGATCACCCCCAACAGAAGGGCGATTCCGTGGACGAAGCCCCAGGCCACCAGAGCGCGGTCTCGCGGGAAAGGCGGCACTCCCTGAAATAAGTAGGCAATGGCCACCAGAACTAGCACCACCGGCAAGATAAAAATGCCCAACGCGGCCTGAGGCCGACGCACCACCGTGAACAGGTAGACAAAAGCGACTCCCCAACCAGCCAAAAGTAGCCAGTCGTACCAGCTAGAAAGAGGCGGTGAAACCTCTTGGTCGCGAACGCTACGCATCACCAGATAGACCGTATGAGCCAACAGACCCGCCGCCGTAAAGCCGATCGCGACGATGTTTCGGATCGGGACGCGCAGAAATAACCGCGAGATTTCAAGCACCAACGCTACCAGATAACTGGCAGCGAAGCAAATAAATTGAACCTGTGAAAGCATCCCAGCAGCACCACCCGAAAGAGGAAAAACTCACTGTCTCCCCAGCCCTCTCTGGAATCATTATGCCAAGCATCTGCACCGATGCCTATTCCCGTTGTCCGATTCCAATGGCCGATGGACAGGGCGGGTCGGGTCAGGGTACGGAAAGGGATTGGCCGTTATGTTGGGAATCCAGGTCCAGCAGGAAGGGCACGGCGCGTCGAGCCCACTGGTCGGGCGATGGGTACGAGGCGGCCTGGGTGCCAAAGCAGGTCTCGAGCATTTCGGTATGGACCACGCCGGGGTTCACGGGTACTGCGGCCAGTCCCGCGGGAAGTTCTTCGGCCAGCGCTTTGGTCAGCCCTTCGATGGCCCACTTCGTGGCACAGTAGGGCGCGACCTCGGGAGCTGTCGAACGGCCCCAACCGGAACTGAAGTTGACGATCACGCCCTGGCCTCGCGCGATCATCGCCGGGGCCAAATGACGGATGACGTGAAAGACTCCTTTGATGTTGACATCGACCATCCGCGCGAATTCGTCGGCGGTGACCTGCCACAGGAAGGCCTTGCTATTGATCAGCGCCGCGTTGTTGACCAGCAGATCGGGCGCTGCGGCTTCTGCCAGCACCTGTCGTGCCCAACGATGCACGTGCGTGTCGTCGCTGACATCCACCGTCTGAAAATCGTGTGGGCTGCCAAACCGTTCGTTCAAGTGCTGGACTGCGACCGCCGAACGAGCACAGCCTGCCACGACATGGCCCAGTTCGATGAAGCGTTCGACCATTGCCAGCCCCAGTCCGCGGCTGACCCCCGTGATCACGACTCGTTTGGATGACATGCTTGGCTTTCTCCTCCGTAGTCTGTGTAGGATTTTTCTTCGACCAGCCTGGAACCTAACAATCGGTTGATCTGACGTTTCAAGTCGGCGCGTTGGTCGTTGTTTTGATAGACGTTTCGAGCTAGTTGGATGAACGCTGGCCCGAAATCCTGACGATGCTCACAATCACGGATCTGGTCCTCGATGTCCCAAAGGACCCGGTTCACACTTGTCAACCGCCGGGTCAATTCTGCTAGTTCCGTCGATGGTGGGATCGTCGCATCACGCGTTCCGCACAGTACTTCCAATTCACGCAGCACGTTTTCCCGTTTGGCCGTGTCGGCGATGCGATCTCTTTTGATTTCCAGGATTGTGATCTTGTCGATCAGCTCTGCGGCCGGGATCTCGACGCGGATCGCCATCGGGTTGCTCATGGTTTCGTCTGCCATTGGCTATCTGGCCCTTCGACGGGACGCAATCCTTCGATCGACGCTTGGATCGAACGGTGCACGGCCAGCATGTTCGCGGACACGATTCCGGGAAACTCGTCGTGCTGGTTATGATAGTAGTTGCCTGCGTGGAACAACATCGGCAGGTGCCAGTAAAGTTGGTAGTCCAGCGACTGCAAGTACCGGATGATCGCCGGAGAATGGGCCGGGCGGTCGTTCTCTACGTACAGCAGCGGCCGGTGTTGCCGCAATGTCTGCTCGCCGCCGCGCAACACATTCAACTCCATGCCCTCGACATCCGCTTTCAGGAAGTGGCAGGCCGGCAATTGCAGGCTATCCAACGTCACGACCCGGACCGGTTCGCCAGCGGCCTGGTCCGTCAATTCGACGCCGCCGAAATTGTTTTCGCGATGGTAGTCCAGCGGCGGGACGTGCAGCCGGCCGGGCTGGTCGGCAAGCGCCAGTTGTCGAGCCTCCACGTTCAAGCATCCGTTCAGCGCCAGATTGCCGCACAGGATCTGGAACATGGCACGCTGTGGTTCGAACGCGATCACACGGCCTCGCGGCCCGACCAAACGCGAAAGCACGATGGTATGAGGCCCGATATTCGCTCCCGCTTCGACGACCACCTGACCCGGGCGAATCAATTGACGGAACAGGTCGCATTCGCCTTCGGAGAATTCGCCGTAGCGTTCCAGCGATCGGCCGATGTAGCGGTCATGCCGGTTGTAGATCATCGGACCGTGGCGAGTCCGTGTCAGCCGATTGGGATCGCAACGAACGATTTGATATTGTTCGTACGTCCTGCGACGCACGTCCGCATGTTCGACTTGAAGACGTTCGGCCATCCGCTGGAAGACGCTCGGCCAATCATCGCCACCGGACTGACGGAACAAACGAGCCGAGGGGTACCAGGGCGTCTCGTCCCGATCCAGCAACCAGGGCCAATGAGGGACGTTCGACAGCGCCAGCCACAGCGGGACGCCCAGGGCACCGGCGACGTGAGCGACGGCCGTATCCGGCGAGATCACCAGGTCCAGATTCTTCAGCACGGCCGCCGTTTCCACAAAGGCGCCGGTATCCCGATCGAGTTGCTCGCCCAGCGGAACGACATCCAGACGTCCGCCCAGCGACTCGATTTGCTCTACGCCGGCATCGCGTTGCAGGCTGAACAGATGGATGCCCTGCAGATGCCCCAGCGGGTCGAGCGCCGTCAGCGGAAAACTGCGCATCCGATCGGCCGCATACTTGGGGTTTCCCTGCCAAACGATCCCGATCTTCAGTCCGCTGTACTGACGAAACCGTTGATGCCACTGTTGGACCAGCTCCAGGCGAGCCGTCAGGTAAGGGATCTGGCCGGGCGTATCCTGCAGGTCCTCGCCCAACACCCCGGGAACATCCAGCAGCGGGCAGAAGACATCGAAAGGCGGCGGGGTCTGGTCGATCGGAATCAATTCGTCGAACCCGGAACCATCGGCCAACAGCTCCAGCAGCGGGCGGTGAACGGCGACGACGACGCGGCAAGCGTACCGCTGTTTCAGGACTCCGGCATAGCGGAAAAAGTGGATCGTGTCCCCCAGCCCCTGTTCGGCCACCAACAGGATCGTCCGGCCGTCCAACGAACTGCCATCCCACTCCGCTTGGTCGAACTTCGGCAGCGTCATCCCCTGGGTCTTCCATCGCCACCGATACTCCCGCCAACCGTCATTAAAACGTCCCTGCAGCAACTGGATCACCCCGATGTTCTTGTGCGTCTCGGCATCCTCCGGCGCCAACTGAAGCGCTTGGCGATAACTCTCCAACGCCTCGTCCAATCGGCCTTCCCAAACCAGGGCCGTCCCCTTGTTTTTCAGGGCGTTGACGTAACCGGGTTGTTGTTCCAACGCTTGATCGAAACACCGCAACGCCTCGGTCAGCCGCTTCTGCATTCGCAGTGTGTTACCCAGGTTGTTGTAAGCGATCGGGAATTGAGGCTGGAGCCGGATCGCGTGGCGATACGCCGCCGCCGCTTCGTCCAGACGCTCCAGATCGTGGCAAGCGATCCCCAAGTAGCACCACGCGGCGGCATGGTTGGGATCGGCCTGCAGGACCCCGCGATAGATCCGTTCCGCGCCGGCGAAGTCGCCCGCCTGATGGATTCGCCATCCCTGTTGCAAAGCTTCGGCTACGGTTGTCATGAAGGTCCATCCCCACGCGTACGCGATGTCCGGCGATCCAGGCGACGATTCCGATCCACGAGTTTGTCGAGTCTAAGGCATCATCGGTCGATCGGCAAGGCACCCTGTCGGGTCACGATCTTATCACCGTTCCAGCAGGCGAGGCTCAGGATTATCGACCTTACCCGGCGGACGCTGATGAGCCCCCGGTCGTCCTCGATCTCCCAAGTCGGCGCGAGCGATCTCAGCCAGCTCGGTCAAACGACGGACTTGGTCCGGATGTTCGCGGGCCACATTGCGAGTCGAACCGACATCGTCGACCACGTGGAACAGCAATGGTTCGGGCTCTTGGCCTTTGCGAAAATGCGGGTGCCGCGAGAAGGACTCCAGCGGCAGGAACAGCTTCCACGGGCCGCTTCGAACCGCTTGGAGCTGATCTTGCGCGTAGTAGTAAAACGCGTCGTACGGAGTCTGAGCCGCCGGTTGGGCGAAGATCAAGGGCCGGATATCGTGCCCGTCGATTATGCGGTCCTGCGGCGGTTGGGTCCCGGCCAGATGAGCAAAGGTGGGCAACAGATCCATGGTCGTGGCCAATTCATCGCACACGGTGCCGGCAGGGATTTTTCCCGGCCACCACATGATCGTCGGGACTCGAAATCCACCCTCGGCCGTGGTATAGCCGCGACCGAATAGCGGCCGGTTGCTGCCTCGGCTCAAATCATCCAAGTCGGGCCGGCCCGGCGCACCGTTGTCCGAAGTCCAGATCACCAAGGTTCTGGAGTCGATGTTCAGTTCGACCAGTTTGTCCAGGATCCGACCCAGCGACCAGTCCAGTTCCTGGACCGAATCACCCCAAGGTCCATTGCGACTGGAGCCTTGAAATTCCGGGCTGGCAAAAGGTGCCGCCGTACTGCCAGGCATCGCTTCGGCCAAGTACAGGAAGAACGGGTGCTGTTGGTTTTCTTCGATGAATGCCAACGCCCGATCCGAGTAACGACGGGTCAACAGGTTGCGATCGACCGGCGCTTCGATCACTGTCTCGTCTTCCATCAATGGTAACGGCGGCCAGGTATGACCATCCATCCGAGCCCCCATCCGCTGACCGGTCTCTTGAGTCATGTCGTCGCTGTAGGGAATCCCGAAAAACGAATCGAACCCCTGCCGTGTGGGCAAAAACACCGGCTGGTCACCCAGATGCCATTTGCCGATGATCCCCGTCACGTAGCCCTGTGCCTTGAGTACCTGGGCAATGGTCTTTTCGTCCGGGTGCAAACCGTAGGGCGAAACGGGCCGCAGCACCCAACCATCGCGAGGATTGTCATGCATCCCCACACGCTGCGCGTAGCATCCGGTCATGATGCTGGCTCGCGAGGGCGTGCAAACGCCAGCCGAAACGTAGAAGTGCGTGAACTTGCGGCCTTCGCGAGCCATTCGGGTCAGGTTGGGCGTGCGGTGCAGTGTCGACCCAAACGGCTCGATGTCCCCATATCCCAAATTGTCGCAGAACACGACGATCAGATTCGGCAGCGGCTGGTCTTCGCCGATCGCTTCGGACAGACGAGCGCCCAACAGCACAGCCACCGCAACCAACATCCAAAATCGCTTGCTCATTGTGCTTCACCTTTCGTTGTGCCAGGGAGAATACCCTCAGTCTATGGCTGAAGGACGCGGCCGCAAGATGGCGGAATAGATGTGCCAAGTGACTTCGAGAAATTTGGCCGCACCATTAACGAACCTTTGGGGCACGAAAGCCATCCGTGTAAGCTACTGACGTTTGACAAAAAGGACCGCGACAATAACAATCAAAGATGGTGGAATTGTAAAGCCACCAGATTTTGGACATTTTTGTTCGCGTGAAGAGGCGATCTCTCTTTTTCAAAGAAAAGGAATGGCGATCATGAAACGTTTCTGTGGCGGGATGGTTTTGTTAGGGTTTGTTGTGTCGATGAGCGGATGCTGAGGCCAGCAGATCGGAGCCGGTACGGTTCCTGCTGCCTCGATTTCGCTGCGTGATCTCGATTCGACGAAGAACACCGAGACGGTCGATTTAAGCACCGAGACCCGTAAGGCACATTTCTCATTTGCAGAGGGGAAACTCGAGAGTTAGAATAGAAAGACGAAGTTAGCGGGAAAAAGGACCCTCTTGTCTTTTTTTCCGCCGATTTCGGAGTTTCTCGATCATAATTCGACTGGCTCGGCCCGCGGAAGCTTTGGGCGGACCAGTTTTTCGCAATTCTCAATACCCTTCGGTCTGCTGTTCACCTCGGGAAGATCTCGATGCACGTCATGATCGACCAATTCGTA
>REEF01000739.1 GCA_007695205.1 Planctomycetaceae bacterium | reverse complement strand
TCTCGGCGGGCGTATCCGCCGGTTCTTCCGCCGGAGTCTCGGCGGGCTCATCCGCCGGGGGTGGGGTGACCGGCATGGTCGGCGAAGGCGTACTTGGCTGACAGCCGGTCGACAAGACCGTCCAAGCGAGCGCGAATCCAAGGGCTTGGATCCACGTCCATCGTCGTTTCGAATTCATCCTGTTACTCCTTTCGTAACACACGTTCACAAGAAATGCACCGATACGGCACAGACGACAAAGTAACCGGAGACGGACACGTCTTCAGACATGTGCAATCTCCGTATGGTTGGAAATCTCCGAATTGGTAGTACACAGGTCGACGAGAGACAGGTGATGGACATTGTCATGGCCGGTCAATCGAGCGAATGTGGCTAATTCGTGGTTGGTGACACGAAGGAAATTCTCTAATCGACCGGCGGACTTGTCAACCAGCAGGCGAGCCCGAAGTTGGGGATCTTGCGACGTGATGCCCACCGGGCAGCGGCCGGTGTGACAGATCCGATATTGTTGGCATCCGGCCGCGAGCAAGGCGGCGGTGCTGATCGCGATCGCGTCAGCGCCCAGGGCCAGGGCTTTGGCAAAATCCGAGGCGATCCGCAATCCACCGGTGATCACCAACGAAACGTGTTTCGCCTGGTGTTGATCCAGGAACCGCCGAGCGCGATGCAAGGCGAACAGGGTGGGGATGGACGTCGCATCTTTGATCAGCTTGAGAGCGGCTCCCGTCGCACCGGCGCGGCCATCGATGGTGACGAAATCCGGATTCGCCTGCAGCACGAACGCCAGATCCTCTTCGATGTGGCCCGCCGCGATCTTGATCCCGATCGGCCGTCCTTCGGACCGCTGCCGCAACTCGTGGACCTTGCGTGCCAGATCCTCCGGCGTACGGATGTCGGAGAAGTGGGCGGGGCTGATGATATCGCGGCCTTCCGGCCGACCTCGGACCGCCGCGATCTCGGCAGTAACTTTTTTTCCCGGCAGATGTCCCCCCATCCCCGGTTTCGCGGACTGGCCGATTTTGATTTCGATCGCGGCGACGCGTTTCAGGTTCTCGTCGGTCACGCTGTACTGGTGGGGCACGTACTCGAACACATAGCGATACGCGGCCAGCAGTTCTGCTTCCAGGATGCCCCCTTCGCCGGAACAAATGGCCGTTTGAGCCGCCGCACTGCCACGAGCCAGAGCGACTTTGATCTCGCGAGACAAAGCGCCGAACGACATGTGCGAAATCAACACGGGTGTCTCGATGACCAGAGGATGTCCCGCTGCGGGGCCGATCGTCGTGCGGGTGCAAACCGGAACATCCTCGTTCAGCGGCAGCCGAGCCAGTTGCGCGCCTTGGATCAGCAGATCATCCCAGCAGACGACCTGCTTGCCGGTTCGCATCGGCTCGATCATCGATCGCCCCGTCGTGGCCATGGTGTGGATGTCGGCCATCGTTTGCTCCCGATCATCCCCCGATCTCTGCCAAGCCGCTAGGTATTCCTGCGAATCGTCCTCGTGCCCTGCGGGGTCCCACGTTGGCTCGTCACCGGATTCGGGCCCAGCGGTCGATCCGCGCATCTGGTACATCACCAACGTCGCTACGGCACCAGCAACGACGAACAGCACACCCAAGATGGCATTGACGAAAGGATCCATGATGCTACTCCGGAGATTGGGCAAACGTCTCGGTCAGGTACCGCACGAGTTGAGACAGCTCCGCTTCGGTCGCTTCCATCCCCTCGTCCACCATCGAAAGCACTATCTGACGTGCTGCTTCCTTCGAATCGGGCGGAACGTAGTCGACCAAAGCCAGGCTGTGGCATTGTGCGCACTTGTACTCGAACAATTGCTGGGCCGCCCGCGCATCGTAGGCGATGGGTTCCTCGGGTTCTTCGACCAAGGCTTCCGCCGCCTGCCGCGATTGCTCGCGCCGTTGCTGCTGGCCGCTCAACCGCTGAGCCGACTGCTGGAGCTGCGGCGACACGGCGATCAGGTAGGCGGTCACCAACCACTGCGGTTCCTCCTCCAAAGGATTGAGCATCGTCGTCCGATCGGCCATCCGCCGCACCGTCTGACGCCAACTCTCGGGGGTTCGTGGGCGAGCCAACACGGTTCGCAGATCATGGCAGGCGATACAATCCTGGCGCAGTACCCGCTGGCCGGCTCGCAAGGATTCCGGTTGAGCCAACCGCTGGCACTCGGCTGGTTCCAACCCCGTCTGGCCTAGCAGATCACTCACTCGCTGGACGTTCTCCGGGGTAAACAGCCGGGCGGTCGCCCAAGCCTCTCGAAAAGCCGCGGGAACGGAAAAACCGATCAGCACGACACTGCTGACCAACAGCGAGGTTCCCAGCGTCGGCACCAGCGACCGGTCCAGCCGTCGAAAGAATCGGACGATCGCGATCTTCAGCAGCAGAGCCGTCCCGATCGCCATGCCCAGCCCGATGTGCAGCACGGTCCGGGCAGGAAACTCGATCTGATACATCCACAATCGCGGGACCATCTGTACCATCAGCACCACATAGATGGCCAAGAACACGTAGCCGAACATACGATGGGCCATCACTGCCCGACCGGCCATGCCAAACATGCCCGTCTTCGTATCGGAATCCGAGAAGGCTTCGCTGCTCGATTCCTGGAACGCTGACTTGGCCGCCCCGCAGACCGGACATGTCCAATCCGATGGCAGCGAGTCCCAGCGGGTTTTCGCCCGAGCATCGTCGTGAACGTAACCACACACAGAGCAGACATAGTGGGCCATCGGGAAGCCTCCTGGTGCTTGCTTTCTCGAAACGAGAACGACACGCCCGCAAAGGGACTAGCCGATGCGTTAGTAGATCATCAACAAGTCCCGATGTCAACTTGGGGCAAGGAAGCGGAGCCGAGAAGACGTCGTCGTCACGAAATCGGCTAGCCCTGAGTGGTTTCGTCCGAGCCACGGTTGGGAAGCGCCGAGGGGAAAAAGATCATCAGGGCGGCCACACAGGCAGCGCACAACGCGGAACCGGTGAGCCAGATGCTGGTCCAGTCGCGCTCGCGCACCCCGTTGACCTCGGTGGTAAACCAATCGCCGACCGCTCCGCCGACCAACCCACCCACCAAAAAGCCGATGCTGACGAAGAACACGCCATAGATGTTCTGCATGCTGCCTCGAACGTCCGGCGGAGCGATCCGGTCGACATACATGTAACCGACGGCCAGGAAGCAGCCGAAGCAGAAACCATGCAGGGCCTGACCGACACCCGCCAAAATCAGCTTGCCAACAAACGGCGGATCGAGGCTGAAGACCAGCGAAAATAGCACGAATCGCAGGAAGTACGCCGTGGCGCCCAGGATCAGCGTTCGTTTGTATCCCAGGCTCTTCAACAGATATCCCAGAAAGGCCATCACCAAGATCTCGCACCACTGGCCCAGCGAGCTGAGCATCTGCTCGCCTGCTTCCTTCCATCCGCCGCTGTCCAGGATGTCACGCAAAAACAGGCTGTTGAATACAAAGAAGTACTGGTGTGAGATGCAGATGAAAAAGGTCACCAAAACGATCACCAGGAAATGGCGTTGGCGCAACATGGCCATCACGATGCCCGGGGCATACGTGTGCCGATCGCGAGTGGCGGGCGGCGTGTGCGGAAGCGTCAAGCAGTAGACGCTCATCACGATCCCGATCGCGCCGGACATCGCGAACGCGATTCCGCGAGCCGCCGCCAACGCTTCGCCTTGCAGACCGCGCAGCCAGCCCAGTTCGATCAGAAACGCGGGAACGATGAAGCCGATCGTGCCGAACAACCTGACCCAAGGAAACTCCAGCTCGCCGTTCTTCAGGTGCCGGAAAGCCAACGAATTGGACAGCATCATCGTCGGTACGTACAACACCGAATACAGCGTCCCCAGAATGATCACCGGCCAGACGGCTCGTTGCGTAAATAACGCCAGCATCAATAAGCCGCCTGTCAAATGACAAAAGGCCATGACCCGCTCGGTCGAGAATGCACGGTCGACGATCTGCCCGATCACAAACGGCGCCAAAATCGGACCCACGGCCAACGCAGCGACGAAATAACCGACTTGTTGAGCGCTGAAGCCCAGCGTCTGGTCGACGTACAGGGCAGCGATCGGCAGATAGCAGCCCTGGACGAAGTACTGCAGGAACATCATCAACGCCAGCCGGACCAGCAGGGAAATCGAGGACCGTGGGGCAGGGATGTCGCTTAGATGGCCATCGGAACTCATGGTCGCTTCGCCTCACCAAAGGAACCTGAAATCGCTCGCCCGGTCAGCCGCCGCCGCCGAGAAACTGCGGTTGTAACACAACGCCTGCCAAGCGGCCAGGCCCTGTCCAACACGGCGCAGAGAACGCTGGCGAGCGTCAAAAGACAACGATGCGGCAACCTTTTCCCCAGTGCAGATGTCAACGCATTATTATGGGGGGCGTGCTCCATGACTGCGCGTCCCGCGGCAGACGGGCGACTGGAGCGATGCCGCCTTCGTAAACGCTGAACTCCGCCCAAATCGGCTTTTGCTGAGACACGAACAGTGCTTGCTCGCGGCTCAAGCCATACAGACTCATCAGGTTCAACACGCCGCTGCGTCCGGTATGCTCGACCGTCGCCCCCGTATCGTAGAGCAGATTGAACGTCGAGGATTCCTGATGACGATCGGTCGATGGCTCTGGGACCGTCGCCGTGATGTTCGGAAATTGGCCGATTCTCCCCAAAGTTTTTGAATCGCCTAAATCCCCCAACAAGATCACGTCATCCTCGCCGCTGCCGTTTCTTTGAACGCTGAGGAAAACGTCGGCCAACGTATCCAATTCAACCGCCATGCGATCCGCTTGGACTTGAACATTTACAAGTGTGAACGTAAACGCGTGCTCGACGGGTACCTTGCGGACTCGAAACCGAGCCACCAGCGGTTGACGTTCCATCAATTCGGGTGGAACGGGCACGGTATACACGCTGCCCATATCGACTTCCAGCCGATCCGAATCGAACAGAAACGCATACTGAGCCGGACTCGATGAACGGCCCACCGGAGGCCCCAACAAATAGGCGTAGCGTGCGCCTTGGGCATTGACCATCGAAACAAAGGTGGGCAACGTCGAGTCGTCGACCGCGCGGATATCTTGTACGGCGATCATGTCAAATCTTCGTATGAAGTCGACCAGAATGTCCATCATCTGGGGGATAGCCAACGTCGAGGGACTCAGCGTGGATAACGGCAGCGCCGCGATACGGATCACCTCGGCATCCGCCGGTTGCTGCGAGTGCGACGGCAGAACGGGGCTTGCAGGTTCGGGGGAAACGGGCGGTACAACCGGAACAGACGAGTTTGGAGGAGTCTGGCCTGCCGATGGTGGTATTGAATCCGTCGCAACATCGGGGCTTCGGACTTCCGCAGAGAACTGGTGCCCGATGGCTTGGTTCAACCCCGCGAATTCTGCAAGTAAAGATGTCAATCGGGGGCCATCATGGGTTTCTCCCATCGTGCTACGCACCGATTGCACTCGGTCCGCGACACGGCGTTTGACCTGCTCGGCCCTCTCTCGATCGATGGCCAATCGCGGGCGTTGGCCAGCCCAATTGATCGAGAAAACCCCCGAACCGACTAGAATCATGAGCAACAATAGCGAGATAGGGGCTCCCATACGCCCCGTGACCATGCGGCGAATCGGACGTGGTAGCGCGAATGCGATGAGACTCATCACCAACTGCGCCGTGGTCATTCTCCTCCTGGAACGGGCCATCCGTGGCTATCCTTCGAGGCTATCTTGCGAACGGGCGGCTTGGGGTCGCGCGACGGGAACCTTCGCCCCTAAGCCGAATGGGACAATGCTTAGCAAACGCTTATACTGGAACATTCGGAATACCACAACCTTTGATTGACCATTTTTCGCTATTCAGAAGTACAGCGGGGCATTCGCATCATTACATCGCTCGAAAGAATTGCCGAGAAATTCGGCATCGATCGTGTGTCAGCGGCATGAGCAAAAGCGACTAGTTTGACCTGAATGCAATCCCCCATCGGCACCTAACTACCATCCTGGCCGCGTGTTTGGCACATTTCGGCCAAAAGATCTTCGCTACCGAATTGACAACGGTCATCCCGCCCCGTATTCTATGCATCTTGTAACTCGCCAAGGTCAGGTAGCTCAGTTGGTAGAGCAACGGACTGAAAATCCGTGTGTCGGCGGTTCGACCCCGCCCCTGACCACTTCCGCCCCGTCC
>REEF01000729.1 GCA_007695205.1 Planctomycetaceae bacterium | reverse complement strand
GGCGTCGATGCCGCGCGGGATTTCCCTCGCCTGTTTCCGTGACGTTCCACTGTCTTCTTTACCATTCTGTCGATGCGAAGAAGAGGATCTTCGTATCCATCTAACCTAATCATCTCGCCGGAAGAGCTGCCATGAACACGGAAATCGAGTTCTCCATCCGCCGCGCGACTCTCGAGGATGTTCCCTCCATCCGTTCTGTCCTGTACGCGGTTCGTCGGGAGTACGGTGTCCTTTGGGAGATAGGCGCGAATGACCCCGAGCTTGATGACCTGGCAAGCAACTACTTTCGGCGTGGCGGGCACTTCGAGGTGATCGAGAACATGGCCCAACGGATCGTGGGCTGTGCGGGCCTCTACCCCTCGACCTCTCGGCGGGCGGAACTCGGCAAGATGTATCTCGAGTTCTCTGCCCGTGGCCGCGGATTGGGACGACGGCTCCTGGAAAACATGCTGGCAGCGGCCCGACAAAACGGCTTTGCCGAGGTCTGGCTGGAAACCAGTTCGAGCTTGATCGGGGCGATCACGCTGTATCGACAATTCGGCTTCGAGCCTGATGTCTCCGCAGCCCTCACGCACCATTGCGACGCCGCCTATCTTCTTCGGTTGGAATAATCGACGTATCAAATCTAGTCCGTCCGTTTCAGGCATCGTCATGTCGGCTATGACGATGTCGATACGCCTTTCCGCGACCATCGGGATGCCCCAGCGGGCTGGAACTCGCCGTTCTGTGGCCACAGTTTGGCCCGTGTGGCCCGACGTGAGTTCGTGTCGCGTTGGCGGGCGGAAGTCGGGGCTGTGATGGCGATGGCCGCGATTCGGTAGGGGCTGTCACTGGGGGCTGGCGCGAAAGCCCGTCACACGCGCCGCTGTCGCATGGCCCACACGCGCCGAGCGGGTGGACATCTGAATACGTAGATCGCCCAGCCTAAGGCGTCTCTGCCCCACCTCAAGTAGACTGATTTTTCTTTCGCCACGCGCTCTAGCAGTTCTGGAAGATCCGGGTCATCTTGGTTGGCGCGCGCGTACTCCGCCATCGCATGCCACTGAAGACCTTCATATCGGTCCCAGTCGTCCTTGCTGCTCACCAGCGTGTGCACGAGGTCGAGCCCTCGCAGTTCTCCTGCCTCAACATTTTCCGCGTGGCTTCCGAAGGCATCTCTCGTTAGCCCACACGCCAGCAAATGCTCGTCCGACGGCTCCCGCAACCAGTACGGCTCCCCCACTATCACCCAGCCGTCGGGCTCGGTCATGCCGACGAGCGCGTCCAGAGTCCGTCCGTGCCCGCCGAAAACCCAGCTCGCCCCAATGCACGAAGCTAGTGTGAGGCTGTGTGGCTTGTCGGGTCTGAAATCACCGCCATCCATTTGGGTGAAGGTGATCCCTGCCTGTGGCACACGCGCTCTGAGCCTTCGTTCTGCGTCGGCGATGAAGAAGGGCGACAGGTCCACGCCTACGCCGCGCACTCCATATGCCTCCACCAGACGTATCAGGAATTCGCCCTTCCCGCAGGCGATGTCAACCACTCGTGCGGCTGTCGGAAGCTGCACCAAGTCCACCAAGCGTGCGAGCTTCTCCTCGCTCGTGGGATTGCACACCACGTGCCCACGATGAGTGATGTCGTAGAACTTCCACGTATCCATGAATCGATCATTCAGTTGCGTTGGGTATAAGGAGTTTCTGCCAATCACCTGTGGGCGTCAGATCTGAGGCCTAACGCGCAGGCAGGCACTTTTCGCAAGTCACATTCTAGCAGGAAGTTCCTTGTGAGCCTTTCGCGTCGCATCAGGCGACGTTCAACCGCCAGATAGTGAAGTTCAACACGGCGGCGAAGCTGACCCAGGCCAGGTAGGGCACCAGGAGCCAGCCGGCCAGCGGCGAGCGGCGAAAGAAGGCCCACGTCGTGGCCGCGATGGCCAACCACAGGATCACGATCTCCACGAAGGCCCAGCCGGGCTGGTGCATGCCGAAGAAGATCCACGACCAAGCGACGTTCAGGACAAGCTGGCCGCCGAACAGCGTCAGGGGTATCGCGGCGGCCTGGAAACCTGCCGGCTTCCAGACCAGCCAGGCGGCGAGAGCCATCAATACGTAGAGCGTGGTCCACACCGGTCCAAACACGCTGGCGGGCGGGTTCCAGGTGGGTTTGGCGAGCGTTCTGTACCAACCGTCGATCTCCGGTGTGGTGGCGATGGCCCCAAGGCTGCCCGCGCCCAGGCAGACAGCGATGAAGACGACAAGGCCGATCCAGCGTTTCGTTGCATTCATGTGGTTTCCTTCTTCGTTCGACGCGTATCACCGGCACCGATGTTCCGCCAATTTTCTGCCGAGTCGCTGGGCCTTGCGACGTGCCTTGTCACTTACGTCCGGCCGCTCTTTCAAAGCGGCCAGGCCAATGAACAGCACGTCCACTCGCTGGGCGCCGAGCAACCGGGCGGCTTGCTTCAGGAGGCCGACCATCGACGTGAAGAGTCGACCCAGAATGGCCGGTGCGGCTGAAGACGCCACGACGACGGCTCGCTTGGTGCGTTTCCGTTTCCTCGCACTGGGCGCCAGCTTGCCCCAGGGCCAGTGGGCGCAGCACACCAACCGTTCGATAAATCGCTTCATCACGGCCGTGACGGTGCCGAAATTCATCGGCGAGGCGAGTATGATCGCGTCGGAACGCTCGATCTCATCCAGGATCGGTCGCATACGGTCATCGAGGACGCAGCGTCCGAACTCATCTCCAGCCTGCTGCGTACACGAGCGGCAATTCGTGCAGAACTCGATGGGCTCATCGACCAAATAGAACTTCGTTGTCTGGGCACCTGCCGCTGCCGCTGCGCCAAGCAGTTCGTCGACGGCCGAATCGATCACGCCCCCTTTGCGGTACGTGCCCAAGATTGCGGTAATTTTGGCTGGACGCTGCATGGTATCCCTTCTTTCGTTTCCTCAGCGTGACCGCGGACTCGTCTCCATCACGGCACCAGCCAATCGACTAGCCGCAGCCCGGGAATATTCCGAAAATCGCTAGTGTTGTGGGTCACCAGCGTCAGATCGTGTACTAGAGCAGCCACGCCGATCATCAAATCGGCGGTGGATACTGAGATCCCCCGTTGGCGAAGTTCTCCTAGCACTTGCCCAAACGATTCCGCGGAGGCTTTATCGAAATCGAGCAGAAACTTCATGGTATCCCCAAGTCTGGAACCTGGGGCCGCCGTTCCAGCTTCCGGGCGCGATGGATTTCTTCCATGATCGCGTCCCACTCTGTGTCATCGGCCAGCGCACCCTCGGTGCGAAGGAGACCTTCGCCGGCCTTTCGCGACGGAGCAGGCACGATCTTCACCTGCACGATGACCTCCTGCCCGTCGCTTGCTTCAAGGTCTTCATCCAGCTCGATGGTCCTGCCGCGGATCCTGCCGTGGAGCGTTTTGATCATGGTGTCCCTTTCGTATGTGTGCGAAAAAACGGGACAGCCGAGCCAGTGCCCATTGCTGTCGTCGCGGAATCGGCTGCTCGAGTCATCCATCCCAGAATTCGGGCTTGACGGACTTTTGCATTATACACGGTGCTCAGTTCTACCGGACGGCTCAGCTTCTTTGCCTTCCGCAGCATTTTTTGTACTTCTTGCCGCTGCCGCAGGGGCAGGGCTCGTTGCGGCCGACGCGTTCTGGTTCACGACGCACGGTCACGGAGTCCCTTGACGGGGGTTCTTTCACAATCGTTGCTTTTGGCTGCCGTCTTGCCAGGGGATCAACTCCAGCTGCTTTCGCGGCTTGATACAGCCTGCCAAGCTCATCCAACACAGCCTGTCGCTCGGCCTGTCGTCGCTGACGCTCATCACGGTCCGCTCGCCAACGGTCTGCTTCGGGTAGATCCACACCCAAGACGTGGGCGACCGGCAGTAGTGTCTCTTCCAGAGTGTCGATGCTGCGATCATACCCTCGTGCGATTTCGCCCAGAACCTTTTCGACGCCGGACTTGGAAAAAAGCTTGCACAAACCGATGCATAGCATCGTGCGGATGCTCGGGTCCGGTTCAGATTCCAAGAGAGCCAGCAAGGCGTCTTCGGATTCCTGATGTTTGATGTCGCCCAGAAGGGCAGACGAGAAGCTCCTGAATCCCCAGGACTCGTTGGGGAATGCGGCTCGGACCAATCGCACCGCTTCCGGGTCACCCATTCTGGCGAGCGAGTCCGTCACACATTCTTGCACCCCTTTTCCAGCGACCCATGCCGCCCGTTTCACGCCTGGGCCCAGCAGATCAGCGAGCCAAAACGGTTGTCGCAGTTCACCGCCCGGAAGAAGGGACGAAGACTTGGCCACCTCGGGCCACACGGCGGGCACTGTCGCGATCTCGGGTGCCGTCGGGGACCGTTGTCCGCCTCGAAGGCACCACGCCACACGGCAAAGATTCCATAATCAGCCTATCCGGTCGAGGTCGGCAATTCAGGTGGCGATCGGTCGCTCACCCGCCGGATTGACCCGCTTGGCGGTCGAGGGCTGGACCAGCTGGCCACGCGCGGCCAACTGGAATCCGGCGACTGGGGTCTGATGCTGGGTGAGGGACTCGAAGACTTGGATGTGAGTGATCTGCCGCTGGCGTGTCGCTCCGGCTGGGCGTGAAACGATCTGCGGAAGGGGCGCGTCGCCGTGAGTATTCAATCGGTCGAAACCGGCGGGTGCAGTTCCGCCAGCATTTCCAGGAGTTGTTCGGTCAGCAGGACGGAGGCGTGTGGGGCGAAACGAGAGGTGCCCAACCAGGTTTCGTAGCCGCCCAGTTCGTGCTGGTGTGGTGGGGGCAGGTACCCGTAGCTGCCGTTGGCCAGGGAGATCAGGAACGTATGCGGGAAGGGACTCTTTTGCTTGATCTCCAGTCCGATCTCGACCAGGACTTCGAAGGGCATCGTGACGACGGCCTGATCGCCGATGCGGAGGGCTTGCAGCAGCACGTGTTCCGATTCCGGCATGTCCGATTCGGCATACCGCAGGGTGTTCGAGGCCACGGACGTGGTGCGGCTGTGAATGCGGTCGCGTTCGCTGGGCGAGAGTTCCATCAGTTGGCGGGCTTGCTGAACGTCCTCCTCGGACGGTTTTCGGTAGGGGATGGCCACTTCCCGCTGGAGCATGGCCACCACGGGATTATCGTCGTAGCTCTCGATCTGGCGGACCGCCCGCCAGGCCGCGTCTGCCGTCTTGCCGGCGACGATGCGAGCCTGCTCGAACGGCGCGCGGGGAGCCCGTTGGCTGTAGAAGTCGATGTTGTTGACATCGCCGCTGGCGCCGTTGGTCATCATGGCCACGAAGTCCTCGGGCGGATTCGATCCGCCCACGCGATAGGGCACGATCCGCGCGAACTCGCCGAAATAATCGGCCGAAGCCATTCCCACGGACCGGCCGTCCTCCTCGATCACGCGGGGGATGCCGCCCACGTAGTGCAGCGCGTAGTTGGCGATCAGCCCCAGCGCCCGACCGCGCCGGGTGCGGATATCGATCACGCTGACCTCCGCGTCGGTGGGCCCGGCGGGTTCGCGCAGGTGCTGGCGGGGTGCGTTGGTCCGGACCTGGTCATAGCCGCCCAGCGGGTTCTTGTCCATGGTACCCTCCTTCAAGAACCACCGCCGATTGTAGACTTCGCTGGGCTCCGCGTCCGAGGCGAAACCGACCCGCGCCGGCTGCAGGTTCTCGATCGCCTGGCTCAACGCTTCCACCAGTCCTTCCAGGCGGCGGGTCTGGTAAGCAATGCGGCCCGGGGAACTGTCGCCCCCGCGCGGGGCACTGTGGGTGTGGGTCGCGGCAACTAGCATTCGGGCAGGGTCCCACCCGGTACGCTCGGCAACCCGAGCTTTGGCCTCGTCGGTCCACTCGCGTCCCACGCCGATGTCGTCGACCACGGCGATCACTGCTCGCCCCGTGCCGTTCCGGAACGCCACCGCTCGGACGTGCAGCGGATCGTGGACATGGGACGACGGTCCGGAGCGAAGCTGCATCGGAAACACGTCGGGAGTGATGTCGACCACCGCCGTGCCGGCTTGCAGTCCCGCCGGTTCTCCCGCAGTAACCGGGGCCAACGCCCAAGGCAGGCTGAGGATCAGGAGCAGCGTCTGGGTCAGGGGTTTGGCGTTCATGAGGCGTCTCTGCAATTCTGCGCGGGTCGGGGGGGAAAGCCAACTTGTCCAGAAGTCGGCCTCGGACCGCCCGCAAAGTTAGGGGAATCCGGCGGTAGCCACTGGTCCCTATTCTGCAGCG
>REEF01000283.1 GCA_007695205.1 Planctomycetaceae bacterium | reverse complement strand
CCCATGCCAGTCCTCCTTCTTTCCCTTCGTCACTCGCTAACGCCCGTACCGCCCCCCTTTATGGCCGTCCAGTACGCCGCCAAACCCCGTGCGTCCCCGTCGCGATCAACACGCGAAGAAGTCCGTTTACCAATAGCTGATCATACGGTGTGGCCTAAACTACGTCAAGTATGCATGAAAGCTTGGAAGCTCTGTTTTTTGTCGGTCCAAAAAAGGCTTGGACCGATCTATCAGAAGATTCCACCGAGAAACACTTATTGGCCGGGTGCCTATGGGATACGAATGCAGGTAACCGGTGCGAGTGGATTTTTTTCTGCCGACTGCGTACAATCGCGCTCAGCTTGACCGATTCGACAGCTCGGTGAACTCCGACGGATTCACCGTCGCAGATCCTGATTTGGCAAACCGAGGTCGCTCAATGGTGTCATCCCCATTTCCCGGCATGGATCCGTTTCTCGAAATCAATCCTCGTTGGGAGGTATTTCACGGCTGGTTTATCCGCGAATGAGCCCGTCAAAACACGGGCCGCGCGCGGGAACTCGGCTGCGAGGTCGAGGTCGAGCGGAGTGTGTACGGCCGGGAGCCGACGGGGGAATTGGTGTTGCTCGGCGAGCCCGATTTGGTAGCCGAGCAGCGCTCCCAATCTGATTTCTCGGACTGGGGACCGGACCAGGGAAGTTTGGCGTTGGCCGAGCCGCGGGCGATCCACGAAGTGATACTCGACCCCGACCAACTGGAGCGATACAAGCAGCAGAGGGATCGATAGGTGCCACCCACCTTTCATGCTCGGAAAAATGGGGCGGAGCCGTCCGCAATCCAAAAGTAGCACGGCCTTACGATGCGACGATCAAGGATCTGGGGACGGAGTCGGGCGTCGTTTTTCGGCCAAGCCGTTTTCTAGGTGGTTAGTCGTCGACCGAAAACGACTCCCGACCCCTTCGCTTTGCTCTCCACCCCATTTTTCTGCCATCACATTTTTCTGTTATCATCGTCCCGGCCGACTTTACCTTACCCTTGGCGAAGGAAAATGCGAAAGTCACCCGGCTAGCATTCTGGTTCGATACCACCATTCTAGTTGACATTTGTCTGGATTAGCTTACACTGATATCCATGCACGGGCGTTGATGGTGGGCGGTTTGTTGAAAAGGTTGGATGATGCGAAATCGTAGACGTTCTGTTCGCACGGGGCGGCCGAAGATGCGGCAGTCGCGGGTTTGTCCGGTCGAGGGGCTTGAGCGGCGGGATCTGCTGGCGGCTGCTGTGATTTGTCCCCGAAATTGAAAAAAGGATATGAGGACAATCTGGATGTGTCTAATGGAGGAGTTCGTACACCTTCACCCGAGGAGACATGCAGATGGCTAAGCACCGTCCGATACCATTCCGGATGTCGCAGCCATGATTTCCGGTTCGACCCCAGTTGACTTGGCGACCCAGTTGCCCTGATATCTTCTGCAAGTCGGGCATGTACGAGAGTGGTCTGGTGCGGCAGTCAAGATACTCGCCGCTTACCGCTTTTATGGTACACTGAAAGTACGGGCTCGGTTGACAAATGGTGTACGGCGGGAGAGCAGGATGGAAGACGAACAACGTCTCAGTCGAATCGCAACTCAATGGTCGATGGTCCGCCAGGCTCATGGCCAGGGCGACCAGCAGCGGTACCTGGCCCAGCAGACGTTGCTCGATCGCTACGGTGGAGCCGTGCGCCGCTACTTGATCGCTGCGTTTCGGGATGCCGATGCGGCCGACGAAGTATTTCAAGATTTCGCACTTCGTTTTGTCCGGGGCGATTTCCAGAGTGCCAATCCGGAGCACGGCAAATTCCGCAGCTTCCTCAAGACCATTCTGTTTCGCATGGTGACGGACCATCACCGTCGCAACCAGCGTCGTCGTCGGCACGAGATCCCGGTAGCGGAGGAGTTGCCGGAAGTTGCCGACGCGGGAGTGGGGGGCCCCGGCAGCGAAGTCGATTTCACCAACAGTTGGCGCGAGGACTTACTGGCACGCTCGTGGGAACAGCTCCACGATGCGCAGCGTCTCGGGGGGGGGCCGTTTTATACGGTTCTGCGTTGCCGGGTCGAGTATCCGGACGCCACATCGCAGGAGTTGGCCGAACGACTTTCGGAGCAGTCGGAGAAGGATTTGACCGCCGGGAACGTGCGCGTGCTGGTGCATCGCGCTCGGGACAGATTCGCCGAGTTCCTGCTGAAAGAAGTCGCCGCTTCGCTCGACGGGGAATCGCTGGATCGTCTGGAACAGGAATTGATCGATCTGCGGCTGCATGACTACTGCCGCGATGTACTGGTACGGCTTCGCCAACGTGCTTCGTTTCAGGAGGAAAACCATGAGTGAGATACGCGAATCGGCGACCGATCTGCCGTCCGCTCCGTCCTTTTTCCAGGTCGACGCGGCATGCGACCGCTTCCAAGCGGAATGCGAGGCCGGCCGCGAGGCGAAGATCGAAGATTACCTGGCCGGTTGGGAAGAACCCGAACGGTCCAGACTGCTGTACGAGTTGATCAACTTGGAGATCCGTCACCGGCAGCAGCACGGCGAGCGTCCATCGCTGGACGAGTATCGGACTCGTTTTGCCGACAGTCCCCGGGTGGTTCAGGAGGTTGGTCAACAGGTGGCGGACGACCAGGATCGGACGTGCCTGTTCGAAGTGCAGGACACGCTGACGATGGCTGCCGAGTTGACGGACTTTCGACATCATGCCGAAGGCGGCCTCGGAGTCGTCTACGCGGCGGAAGATCGCCGACTGAAACGCAATCTGGCGGTCAAGTTCATCCACGACCGCGTCGTTCACGACCCGGCCAGCCGAACTCGGTTTCTTCTGGAAGCCGAAGTGACCAGCCGCTTGGAGCATCCAGGGGTGGTTCCTATGTACGGCGTGGGTCAGACCAAAGACGGTCGCCCCTTCTATGCCATGCGGTTCATCGAAGGCGAGACGCTGGATGCTGCCATCCAGCGACACTACGACCGTACGCGCGGAAACGCGGATCGCTCGGACCGGGAACGCCAGTTCAACGAGTTGCTGCTGCGGTTCGTGGCGGTCTGCCAAACGATTGCTTATGCGCACAATCGAGGGATCATCCATCGAGACATCAAACCCGTGAACATTCTGCTGGGACGTTATGGCCAAACGATCGTTGTCGATTGGGGTTTGGCGCTACCGGTTGGAAGACAGGGGGTGTTCAAGGACAGCGAGGAAAGAACCTTGATGCCCAGTTCCGGCAGCGACTCGAATCGTGTCGCAGCCGGCACCCCGGTTTTCATGAGTCCGGAGCAGGCTTCGGGCAGCCTGGATCTGTCGCCGGCCAGCGACATCTATTCGCTCGGTGTCACCCTTTACAGAATCCTCACTGGCCAACTGCCTTTTGGAGGCAGAGATTGCCTGAACCGTGTCCGTTGTGGCGACTTTGCCCGCCCCACCCAAGTGAACCGTCGCGTTTCCCGGGCGTTGGAGGCAGTCTGTCTGAAAGCCATGTCCCGGCTGCCGCAGGACCGCTACCCGACGGCCATGGAACTGGCCAAGGATATCGAGAACTACTTGGCGGATCTACCCGTGTCGGCTTACCGGGAACCGCCAGCGCGGAAATTGGCGCGCTGGGCTCGGCGTCACCGCGCCTGGGCACAGACCCTGTGCGCCGGATTGCTCCTGCTAACGGTCGTGGGCATCGTGGGCGCCGCTTGGCTGGCGCGGCAAGCACATCTCGAAAGCCAGTTGCGCGCCGAGTCGGAAACGGCTCGACAAAGCGAGTACGAATTGCGCAAGCAGGGCCTGCAAGTTTCTGCGCAGTTCGCCGCCCGAACGCTGGGCAATCAGATCGATCTGTGCTGGCGCATCCTGGAGAAGGAAGCTGGGGACCCGCGGATGCACCAGTACCTGGAAACCGTCAACGCCGACCCGCACGACGAAGCGACTTGGCAGGAACTGCAGCAGTGGCTCGACCAGCGCCGCGAGCAGCACCCCCCGGATGTCGCTTGCCGATGTTGGTTCATCCAGACACGCCAGGGGATTCAGGTCGCGCGCAGCCCCGAATACGAAGAATCGGGGGCACGTTTTTCCAGCCTGGGCGTCAATTTCTCCTATCGTGACTATTTCCACGGTGCCGGTCGCGACGATGACGAAAGCGTGGCCTCACGACTCGCTCGGACACCCTTGCGGCAGGTGCATAACTCCACGGCCATGGAAAGCACCAACGAAGGTGATTTGATCGTGGCGTTTTCGGTTCCGATTCGCCGAGACGATCACGAGGAGCCCATCGGTGTTCTGGCGATGACGATTTTGTTGGGCCGTTTCGCAGATCTGCAAGTCAACCTGCCGGCGGGACAGAAAGTGCTGTTGGTAGAAACTCGCCAGTACTATCTGAAGCGGGAGTATCCGGAGCCCCATCGGGTCCGAGGAGAAGGTCTGATCTTGCATCACGAGGACTTCATCAACCGGAAAGAGGAACGTCTGCCGCATGTGAGCGACGAGGTCGTGTGGTTCATGCGGCGAGCCGTCGGGCAACACAGAACTAACGCTACGACTGGCTCGCTCGATAACTTGCTTCCCGAAGATTACCGGGATCCCGTCGCGCGCGATCGTAGCGGCCGTTGGCTGGCGGCCTACGCTCCGGTCCTGGTTTCCTCCAGGATCGAACCGCAGGATGAGACGGGATGGTTCGTGATCGTCCAGCAGCAACAACAAGCATCGACGGTGACGTTGCCTGAATGAGGACAATCCCGTTCGTGGCCAGGAATGCCCGAGCATCCTATCGACTGCTCTTGGGACCGAAATTCCAGTGAGTCGCTTGACGCGAGAACGAGGTCTGGTATTGAGGCTTACTTCTATCCACGCCCACCGAAACGTCCCCACCTCCGACACCCACGTTGACCGCTGTGCCTTTGTCGTTCGCCACGCCCACGCCAACCGAGCCACCGGCGACGGCCACCGCTACCGCCGTGCTGTCCGTGCCCACGGCCACGCCGACCGCTCCTGGGGCGAGGGAGATCGCCACCGACGACTTGCTGCCTCCGAACGTGAGTCCACCGGGTGTTACCCCGATGGATCGCTGCGTCCGACTTGGATTCGCCGTGCTCTTGTCGGTACCGGTAGCCGGATTTGCCGTCGAGGGGGTGTTCTGCGGCAACAGGCTCCGCACGACCTGTCCTGTGGGGCTAAAGAACTCCCGGTTCCGCTGAGCCGACGCCCGATCCGAATATCCAGCCACCAGCACCACGGCCACCAGCACCATCGCCATTGATTTCAACGTGTGGATCATCTCTTTTTCTCCTGAGTCTTGCAGTGTTTGGGTTGTTTCTGATTTGTCTCGCCATCACCACGTACGCATCCGGATCGTCGCTGTTACGGAAAAGGCATCGTCAAGCGCAAAAAAAGGCCGCGCCCCGAATGGTTCGGAAACGCGGCCTCGCGATAGGTGCCACCCACCTTTCATGAACAACGATAAGTGCCACCCACCTTTCGATAGGTGCCACCCATCTTTCATCGATAGGTGCCACCCATCTTTCATGGTCGGCTTTCATGATAGGTGCCACCCACCTTTCATGGCCGGGAAGACTGGGGGGTACCTTCCTCGGCCCAAAAGTAGCACGGATGGCAAAGCCGGGGCACGGATGGAAGGCCGCCGATAGGTGCCACCCAGCTTTTATGGCCGCCTTGGAGGAATGGGCCGGGCAGCGTGGGCGGAAGCGTGGGAGCTGGCTGCCTCGCGGCGTTTGCTTTGCCGATGAATGGAGGGCCGATTTGGTGATCTGCCTGAGGATCTGCGTCAGCGGATCGAGGAGATGGCGGATTAGGCACGGCTGGAGCAAGCGATTCGGCAATGCCCCACGCTGGGGAACGTGAGTCCACCGGGTGTTACCCCGATGGATCGCTGCGTCCGACTTGGATTCGCCGTGCTCTTGTCGGTACCGATAGCCGGATTTGCCGTTGTGGGGGTGTTTTGGGGCAACAAGCTCCGCACGACCTGTCCTGCGGGGCTAAAGAACCCCCGGTTTAGCTGAGCCGACGCCCGATCCGAATATCCAGCCACCAGCACCACGGAAAACTTCGGAAAAACGGGAAACAGACGAAGCTTCGCTGAAGGCGGCACTGGGCGCAAAGAAAAGGGCCGCGTCCCGAATGGTTCGGTAACGCGGCCTCGTAGCTGTCCGCCAATGTTCGCATCCGCAGATCAGTCGACCGAGGGCGGAAGGGACGCGAGCAAGCGGGGGACCAGTTG
>REEF01000796.1 GCA_007695205.1 Planctomycetaceae bacterium | reverse complement strand
GGACTTCGTCGGGACGGCTGATCAAAGTCGAATGGGGTGCTTCGTGCAGCAGTTCCGGGGCTTCGCCCGTGATTCGGAACAGGGTTTCGGCAAAAGCGTCCAACGTTTCCTTGCTCTCCGTCTCGGTTGGTTCGACCATCACCGCTTCGGGCACGGTCAGGGGGAAATAGACGGTGGGTGCATGGAATCCATAGTCCAGCAACCGCTTGGCCAGATCCATGGCCGTGATGCCTGTGTCCTTCTTCAACTTGCTGGCCGAAGCCACGAACTCGTGCATGCAGCGGTCGCCTTGCGGCACGGGCAGGAAGTGCTTGACGCGGCTGAGCAGGTAGTTGGCGTTCAGCACGGCGTTTTCGGATACGCTGCGCAGGCCCTCGGGACCATGCGTGCGGAGATAACAGTAGGCTCGTAGCAGGACGCCCACGTTGCCGAAAAAACTCCGGACGCGGCCGATGGATTTCGATGGTGGTTTCTCGAGCGTGAATCGGTCGCCGTCCATCGAGACGACGGGTGCCGGCAGATAATCGCCCAGGTGCTGGCGGACGCAGACAGGCCCAGCGCCCGGACCACCGCCGCCGTGCGGTCCACTGAAGGTTTTGTGCGGGTTGTAGTGCATCATGTCCGCACCAAAGTCGCCCGGCCGAGTGATCCCAAGGATGGCGTTCATGTTGGCGCCGTCCAGATAGATCAATCCGCCTCGATCATGAACCCAATCGGCGATCTGCGACATCTGCTGGTCGAACAATCCCAGGGTGTTCGGGTTGGTGATCATGAACACGGCAACCGAGTCATCCAGTTTGGCTCGCAAGTCTTCCATGTCCACGAAGCCCGCATCGGTGCTCTTGACCGTGACGGTTTGGAAACCGGCCATCCGAGCGCTGGCCGGATTGGTGCCATGAGCGCTATCGGGGGCCAGCACCTTGGTCCGCTGCTGACCGATGTCACGAAAATAGGCGGCGGCGATCATCAGAGCGGTCAATTCGCCATGAGCTCCCGCGGCAGGCTGCAGGGTCACGGCGGGCAATCCGGCGATCTCGCCCAGCATCTGCTGCAGCTCGAACAGCACCTGCAACAGCCCTTGCAGCGTTTCCTCGTCCTGGTAGGGATGCAGGTGCAACCATCCCGGCAGGGAACTGAGTCGCTCGTTCCGTTTGGGGTTGTACTTCATGGTACACGAACCCAGCGGGTAATAATGGGTATCGACCGACATGTTCAGCGTGGACAGGTTGCTGTAGTGCCGCACCACGTCCGGTTCACCCACTTCGGGCAACGGTGGCGGCGCCGGGGCCAGGCTATCGGCCGGCAACAGGTCCCGGACGTCTTGTTCCGGCACGTCCAGCGGCGGCAGCACGGTACTGCCGCGGCCGGTTCGGGACAGTTCAAAAATCAGACGCATCGACGTTTGGTTTCTCATCGCTCTCCCTTGACTTGGATGCTCAGACCGCTCGATCGCCACCGGCCAGCACCTTGGCCAATGCGTCGATCTCGGATCGAGTCCGTTTTTCGGTGACCGTCACCAGGAAGGCATCCTGCCACTGCGGGTACCAGCGGCCCAGCGGTACCCCGGCCAGAATGCCGTGCTGGCAACTGTCCCGCAACAACTGCTGCACTTGGTTCTCGGTATCTCGGACGACGAATTCTTTGAAGGTCGGATGTGCAAAGGCCGGTTCCAGCCGCGGATCGGCAGTGATTTGCTGCAGCGCGTAACGAGCTTTCTGCAGGCACTGTTCGGCCGTCTGCCGCAGGCCGTGCGGGCCGAGCACCGACAGGTAGATGGCCGCTCGGACAGCGATCAGTCCCTGGTTGGTGCAGATGTTGCTGGTGGCTTTGTCTCGACGGATGTGCTGTTCCCGAGTCTGTAAGGTCAGCACCCAGCACCGGCGTCCGCGTCGATCGGTCGTCTGACCGGCGATCCGTCCCGGCAACCGCCGTACGAACTGTTCGCGGCAGGCCATGATCCCCAGATACGGTCCACCGAAAATCATCGGGTTACCCAGCGATTGGCCTTCGGCGATGGCGATGTCCGCGCCCAGATCGCCGGGCCGTTTCAGCAGTCCCAGGCTGATCGGGTCGAAGGCCTGGACCAGCAGGGCTCCCGCGTCATGGGCGATCCGCCCGATGGCTTCCACCTGTTCGAGACACCCGAAAAAGTTCGGATGCTGGATCAGAACGCAAGCGGTCCGGTCGTTGACCGCACCGGCCAACGCCTCCAGGTCGACGGCGCCGTCGTTGGCCGGGATGGTGACCATTTGCGTGCCCAGGTTGATCAGGTAGGTCTCCAGGATCTGCCGATACTCGGGGTGCACGCTGGCCGGAACGACCACGTTCCCATCGCGTCGAGTGGCGCTTAAACACATCAACACGGCCTCGACGGCAGCGCTGCCGCCGTCGTACAGGCTGGCATTGGATACGTCCATGCCGGTCAACTGGCAGACCATGGTCTGGTATTCGAACATGGCCAGCAGGTTGCCCTGACTGACCTCCGGCTGATACGGCGTGTACGAAGTGTAAAACTCGCCTCGCGATGCCAACGCGTCGACGACGGCCGGAATGAAATGATCGTAGCTGCCGCCGCCCAGAAAACAAATCTTGTCCTCGGCGGAACGATTGCGGGCAGCCAAGGCCGACATGTGGCGGCTCAGTTCCAACTCGCCCATCGCGGGCGGGAGATCCAGCGGCCGATCCAGACGCAACGGGGCGGGGATGCACGCGAACAGATCGTCGATCGACCCAACACCGATGGCTTCGAGCATCTGCTGAACATCTTCCGGCGTGTTGAACAGGTACGACATCCCTGGTGCTATCCTTCTTCGGAACATTGCTTCTGATACGTGGAGTAATCCATCAATCGACCCAGGCTGGTTTCGTCCGTCAGCCTGACCTTGATGATCCAGCCCTGATCGTAGGGGTCTTCCCCCAAGGTCTCTAACCGATCGGGCAGCGCCGAATTCACGGCGATGATCTCGCCGTCCACCGGGCAGTACATCGGGCTGACCGCCTTGACCGATTCGACTTCGCCAAACTCGTCCCCGGCCGCAACTTCCCGCCCGACCTCGGGCAGTTCCATAAACACCAGGTCGGTCAGTTGCTGGACCGCGAATGCCGAAATACCGATGGTCGCGACTTTCCCGCCCTCGTCTTCCGTTACTCGTACCCATTCGTGCGACGAGCTGTACAACAATTGTTCTTCGTTCACGGTAATCCTTCCTTCTGCATGATGGTGATTCGACAAGTGTCTCTATTCACTGGGCCTCTTGTAGAACGGCAACGGGACGACACGCGCCGCGAGAGGGCGACCTCGAATGTCCACCACTAAAGGGGTGTCGGGGTCGCTGGCCGATAGCTGGACGTAGGCCATGGCGATCGGTCTTTGAAGCGTCGGCGAGAAGGTGCCGCTGGTGACCTGGCCCACCGGTTGTCCGTCCCGTAGGACCTGATCGTGCTCGCGAGCGACCCGGCGACCCGTCAATTCCAATCCCACTCGCACCAGCGATCGCGGTTGGTCTTTGATCCGAATCAGCGCGTCGCGTCCCGGAAACGAGCGGTCTTTCAGGTTGACGGCGAACCCCAGTCCCGCTTGGTACGGATCGATCTGTTCGGACAATTCGTGGCCGTACAGCGGCATGCCCGCTTCCAGCCGAAGCGTGTCGCGAGTGCCCAGTCCGGCGGCCGTGATCCCCGCATCACGCCCTGCGCGGAACAGGTTCTTCCAGACGTCCACCGCGTCTTCGGCGCGGACGATCAACTCGAACCCATCCTCGCCGGTGTACCCGGTGCGCGATACCGTACACGACCGCCCAAACTGTTCGGTGACCACGCCGCGATAATATCCCAGATCGCCCACCTTGACAGGGACCAACCCGGCAACGATCTGCACGGCGGCCGGGCCCTGGACCGAGATCATCGCGGTCTGCTCCGTCCGATCTTGCATCTGGACGTCACCCGCCATCGGGAGGTGCTGTTCCAGCCAACGGACGATCTTCTGCCGGTTGCTGGCATTGACGACCATCAGATGATACTGGCGGCCACTGGGCGTTTGGAAATGGTAGACCAGCACGTCGTCCAAGATTCCGCCCTGATCGTTGGTGACCAGCGAATAGCGAATGCGGCACGGCGCCAGATCGCTGACTCGACGTGTCAGCACGCGGTCCAGCAGCGCGGCCGAATCCGGACCATCGAAACGCAAGCGGGCCATGTGGGATACGTCGAACACGCCGGCGGCTCGGCGAGTCGCCAAGTGTTCCTCGACGATCGATCGATACTGCACCGGCATCGACCAGCCAGCAAAGTCGACCATCCGAGCGCCCTGGTCGACGTGCCAGTCATGAAGGGGGGTTTTTGCGAGTGGTGGCATGATCCGCGGTTCCTCGATCAGGCACGGCCGCTCCGCCAGCAGTGGGAAAGCTGGCGGCGATCGTGAAAACCGCTATTGTAACTTGGCAGCTCGCTTTGGGAATGACGGATCAGCGATCCATGCGCGACTGGTCGAACGGACGGTCAATATCGACCGTGGTACCCCGGCGTGGCTTCGCTGGCCGTGCGACTGGGATCGACCCGGGATCGGTCGGCTTTGCCTTTGCTCTCGACGAACAACAGCGCATCGACTCGGGCGGACGTCGGCATCGGCACTCCCGGAATGGTGGGGATCGGCAACCCGAGCGGTCCCATCCGTTCGCCGGTCGGGGTCGCGACGACGCCGCAACCCAGCAGCAGGACTTGATTCGTGGGCCAGCGGAATCGTTCGTGCAACCGCCAACTGACGACCTGCGGCACCTGGATCTGGACGCGTTGCATCCCGCCTGCCATCGAGGGGACGTCGACCGCGACGGGTACCAGTTTTTCGATCTGGTCGATCTGGCACTTGATCACCGCGTCGATGGAGTTGCCGTCCAACGAGATCAGCGGGCTGAACTGCAGCGAATAGCCTTCCTGCATCTGGCTCATCTCCATGTCGTGGCCGGGCCAGACGTCCTGCCGCATGCGAACCGAACGGATATAGTTTTTGGGCGTCAGGTTCGAGAGCGTGTGCGACTGCCCATTGTGTACGACCATGCTGGGCGAATTCAGCTCGCGGAAATCCGTGCGTTTTCGCAATTGGCCGATCAATACGGCGGCGTTCTCTTTCGACAGCAACCAGGCCTCGACCCCCGGCGCTTGAACATCAACCGGTCTCAGCAATGGCAACGCGGCGGTCCGCCAGTTGGGGTTGCCGACGCTGACCAAGCGCAACTGGAATGTGTGCGCATCGGCTTGGCTGCTGACAAAACGGTCGACGATGTCCAGCACCAACCGCTGCATCTCCGGAGTATGATAGACCTGCAATCGGTCTCGACTGGCGCTCAAGATCCCCAGCGGCTGCGAGAACCAGACTTCGGTGCCCGTTTCCCGCAGGATCCAATCGACCACCGCCTGTTCCGGCCGTTCGGTCGAGGTGACTCGGGACGTATACGGGCTGATGTCGTATTCCCGCCAAACCTGGCCCTGGTCGTTAGGTAAAGTACCCGAGCCCCGGTCTACCTGGGTGACGGTCGAATGGATCGAGGCTCCATCGTTCATGGCGGTCCGGATGGGAGCTTCTCGTTCCGTCGCGCGCCGCCAGTCGCCGTCGTCGCCACCGGCTTGAGCCGTCAAGAAACCGACGACAATGGCCATCCACGTCGCGGTGGGGGAAATTCGCATCAACATTTCAAGCCTCCCTGCTTAAAACGATCGATTGGAGCCGTCGATCCGCGCGATCAGCATCCCTGCCGCGGACCCGAATGCCGGGAGTATACGCCGCACCACCGAACACGGCAAGACTATTTCAAAAGGTGCCACCCACCTATCAGAAAGGCACCATCAAAAAGGTGCCACCCACCTATCAAATAACAACGATGCCTTACAAATGGGGGAGGGTTCTGTGATTCGTTATCGCCCCATTTAATTCGCCGTTGCTTCAATCAGGGGCGAACTGCACTGGTCGCGAGGTTAAGAGAATCGCAACCCGCTTACATCGGCCCCCCAGATTTCCTTAGGCCGCGTCTCGTTCATCGAAATAGGGCATAAGAGATCCATCGAATGAAGAACGAGCAAAGGCCCTGATTCCGTCCCCTGCATGCCATCTAGCCGGCTGCGACAGAAAAGCATTCACGAACCAGTCGTTGACCCGAGCGATGACGTTTGCCGCTGCGTTGCGCATCAGCAGACATCGCGCTGGGCGAACCGGCACAAGTGCTGCGGCCAAAGTATCGTTTGAAATCCCACACCAA
>REEF01000793.1 GCA_007695205.1 Planctomycetaceae bacterium | reverse complement strand
GTCCCAACCTACAAAGATGCGCGCACCGTGCGCGGATGTTACGACCGAAGACTCTAAATAGGACCGGGGTGTTCGAGGGCGTCGGATTCTACCACCGATACCAGGGTGCCGATCGGTTCGATCGTGGCCTCGATCCGATCGCCCCTCTTGAGATATTCGCCTCGGGCATCACCGACTCCCGCCGGCGTACCGGTCGCGATCAAATCGCCCGGTTCGAGCGTTACAAAGCTGGAAAGGAACTCGATGACCGCCGCGACCGGGAAGATTTGCCGTGCCGTGGTCGAATCCTGCTTTACCACCTTATTGACTCGCAACTGTAGCGGGAAACTCTGCGGATCCATCCCCGGTTCGGCGGCCAAAACGCAAGGTCCGCAGGGACAGAACGAGTCATGCCATTTGCCGTGCAACCAGTCGAAAAATCGATCCCGGTCACGCTGCTTTCGGTTGGCGTTGGGCCGGAACCGACGGTCGGAGATGTCATTGACGATCGTGTATCCGGCGACGTAGTTCAACGCTTCCGACTCGGCCACATGTTTGGCTCGTCGGCCGATCACCACCGCCAATTCCAATTCCCAATCGATGTGATGGGGGGAGACGTTCGGGATACGGATCGGCTTGCCGGGATCCGTCAATGTGGTCGACGGAGGTTTCATGAACACGTAGGGGAACGTTTCAGATCGTTCGGCGGCCATCCCACCGCCTTCTTCGATATGCTGGGCGTAGTTTCCGGCCAGCAGCAAAAGTTTATTCGGTCGCGGGATGGGAACCAGCAGCTCGACCGAGTCGACGGGCAGCCTGCTGGTCGCATTAAAAACCGCTGGGTTCGCCGCGACCCAGGCGGCCAATCGCGCCGTTTGGCTGTACGCCACGCCGTCGGGAGGCAGCAAGTCCAGCAGGTCGTCCCCCTGGGGCAGTTGCAGCGACTGGCCTGTTTCCGAGGCAAACAGGTTGGCTGCAGCCGCGACCGGGACCACGTGGTGCGTGTCGTAGAACCCAACAGCCGAATGGCCTTGATGGCGGAAGCGGCAGAGGTGCATGGTCTACTTCCCGAAAAAATGCTTGTTGGCGAAATTTAGGTACTGCTGCCAGTCGTATGACTCCACCGCATGGCGACCTTCGCGCAGATGGTAACCGATCGTGTGGCCCACCGGGGTGTTGACCGGCGGCATCTGGTCGGTTCCCAAGCCGGGTTTGCCCAACAGTTGGTACACCGGTTCTGCATGCAAGGCCGCCAGGAACTCGCCACGTGGATCCGCCCAGCGATCCTCCGACGCGCTGGCCACATAGACGGGCCGCGGAGCGATCAGCGCGATCAGTTGATGCTGGTCGACCGGCAACTGGTCCTCGTTGTCGTTGTACTTCTTGAAGTTTTCGCAGAACCAGTGCGGGAACGAGGTGTTGATCCGAGCCACGGTTTCGCCGAACCTTCGGCGGCTGAGCGCCGCACCGCCACATCCGGAGTTGTTCGAGATCACGATCGCGAATCGAGGATCGACGGCTCCGGCCCACAACGCGGTCTTTCCCAATCGCGAGTGCCCCATCACGGCAACGCGCTCGGCATCCAGTTGCGGGTCGGTTTCGAAGTAATCCACGGCGCGACTCAATCCCCAAGCCCAGGCAGCGATCGTGCCCCACTGGTCCGGATCGGGCCGCTGCTGACCCGGGCGATAGAACAACGGGTGCACTCCGTTCTGGAAACCATCGTCGAAATCGGGATCCAGGTCGCCACAGTAGATCGTTGCCAGCGCGTACCCGGCCGCCAGGATGTCTTCGACTGCCCAACGGCTGGCATTGGCGCCTCGGGAAGCTTCGGTAGCGCGGTTATCGACAATGCCCAGCTCGCGGTTGGGTCGCATCCATTGCTGTGAAAGCGTGATGCCGGGATCGTCGCGAATGGTGTGATTGCCGAAAAAGTTCAGCCCCAGGAACACGGGCACAGGGCCTTCGGCCGCAGCCGGCTGGTAGATCAGCACATCCATTTTGGGGCCGTCCGGTTCGCCGGTAAACAACACGGACACCTCCTTGCGAATCGCCGTTGATTCCAATGCCTGGTCGTCGACCGAAGTCACCTGGAACTCCATCGACTCGGGCCGTCCCGGGCTGCGACCGTAGACTTCGCGCTCAAACAGCTCCAGGATTTCAGGTCGTCGCTTTTCCCACCATAACGAAGCGGTATCGATAACCTGGCCGTCTTCCGCAATCAACGGATCGGGCAACGTGTACGACGGCACCTTGGATTCGTCGTAATTGGTCTCTGCACGTTGCGCTGAAGCAGCCGGGAACGTACAAACAGACAGGAGCAAAAAAGTGGCAATAATTCGTGGTGCTGTAGCCATGATCACCTCGCGTGGGGTCTGATACTATAAGGTTCGAATGCCTGGATTTTAGCCCTGCCGCTTTGGGGAAACAACCAGCAGCGTTCCTTCGTCAATCGGTTGGGGCACCGATACAGTACAGATGATGTTCGGAACGCAAGAAGATCTGTCCCTGCGAGATGGCGGGCGAAGCGAAGCAGTATTCGCCCAGCGGGTTTTCCGCGACGATCTCCATTTCGTCCGCCGGGCGAACCAGCGTCATGATGCCTTCATCCGACAGAAAGTAGACCAAGCCACCGGCGGTGACCAGCGACGCACTGATGTGTCGGGCCATCCGTTCCCGCCACAACCGCTGGCCATCACTGGCTCGGAAACAATTCACGGTGCCTCGATCGTCAGCGACGAACAAGCGACCGTCGATAACCACGGGCGAAGGAACGTAGCAAGCAGCTCTCGTGGAATGCCAAGCGACATGGGTATCGGTCACGTTGCCCGTGCCATCGGGTCGGATTCCCATCACATGGTACGTGGGGAACCCGGCCGCCATGTAGAATTGTTGGCCGTCGAAGACCATCGAAGCCACGAACTGTTCGGTCGGGCCGTCGATCTGCCAGTGCATCGAACCGTCCCGCGGGTCGTAACTGGCGATATGATGGCTGCCCGACAACACCATCTGGATTCGGCCATCGATCTCGCGGATCAGCGGCGTGACGTAGCTGCGAGTGTTGTTCAGTCGATCGACCTTCCAGACCGTTTGGCCCGTCGCCTTGTCCAAGGCCACCAGATACGAATCGCCGTCGTGGTCCCCGTTGACGATCACCAGATCTTCGTACAGCACGGGGCAACTGCAATAGCCATGGACACTGACGAATTCGCCCGGACGGACTTTCCAAATCTGGTTCCCGTCGAAATCGTATGCCGCCACGACCATCCGGCCCGGTGTGACCGGCCGTGATTTGGACACATTGCGGGCGTCGATCGTATCGCCCTGGACTTCCAAAAACGTCACGTAGACCAACTTGCCATCCGTGGCGGGCGTGCCCGAAGCATGGCTGTTCAGTTGGTGCTTCGTCTCCAACGGCGATGTCACCACGGTTCGCTGCCAGAGCTGGCGGCCTGTGCGCCGGTCGAAGCACAGCAGGATCCGCTCCTGGCTGTCCACTAGGCAACTGACCGTGAAGATCCGATCCTCCCAGACGATCGGCGAAGCATGGCCGACGCCGGGGACGGGGGTCTTCCAGACGATGTTCTCTCCGGTTTCACCGTTCCAACGAGTCGGGACGTGCTCGTCGAGACTCGACCCATCCCCCCGCGGACCACGCCAGCAAGGCCAATTCTCGGCGTTTACCCACACGGTCGCCAAAAGGACGAAACAAAGCGCCAGCATTTGCAATCGGATGATTCGATTCATGTTGATTCTCCCGTCAGTCGCCAAGGACAGAGCACGACAAGGCCTGTGCCGTTGAGTTCACGATTCCGGCTTGGGATCGCTGTTGACTATCGATTCTAGCAGAGATGCCCAGTTGTTGGCGATCTGGGATCGACGCATGCTGGCTTTGGGAGTCAGTTCGCCATACTCGATGGACAACGGCCGTGGCAGCAAAACGAACCGACGTATCTGTTCATGACTGGCCAACTCGGCAAGGCACGCATCGATGCGCTGTCGAAGTCGCTGCTGCAAGGTCTGCGGATCGGCTGTCGAACAATGGTCGGTGGTCGACCGAGCCGGAAAAATCAACGCGATCGGAAAGCCTCGGGCGTCCCCCGTCACAAACGCTTGTTCGATCGATGGGTCCTGGACCAGCAGGGTCTCTAAACGGCTGGGCTGAATCTTCTGGCCGGTCGCCGTGACGATCAATTCCTTCTTCCGGCCGCGGATCTCCAGCAATCCCCGCTCGTTCCAGGCCCCCAAGTCGCCGGTGTGCAGCCAACCATCACGGATCGCCTGGTCCGTGGCTGCCTGGTCTCGCCAGTAGCCCTGCATGACATGCGGGCCGCGAGTCAGGATCTCGCCGTCGTTGGCCAGACGAACCTGGATGCCCGCCGGCGGTTGACCGACCGTACCCCAGCACACGCGATCCAGGGACGATACGCTGACGACGGGTGATGCTTCGGTCAATCCGTATCCGGGATACAACGGCACGCCATGTTTCCAAAAGAAATCGAAAGTGTCCTTGCCAATCGCAGCGCCGCCGACCTGGCAATACCGCATGCGACCGCCCAGCAACTGACGCAGTCGCTGGCCGGGATCGGCAAGGTTGGCCACTTGCTGATACAACTGGTCGTAGAAGTACGGAACGGAGTTGATCCACGTCGGACGGATCAACTGGCAATCCTCCAGCACCGACTCGCGGCTCTCGGCCAGCGCCAATCGATTGCCGCAAACGATCCAGATGTACAGATCACAGGATCGGGCAAAGATATGGCTGAGCGGCAAAAACCCCATTTTTAGATCGTCTTCTCGCTCTCCCGTAGCAGGCCAAGTCGCTTGAGCATTCGATGCCAAGTTGCCTTGGCTGAGCACGACTCCTTTGGGGCCTCCGCTTGTACCAGAAGTGTACAAAATCGTAGCCAATGTCTCTGGCGTGACATGTCGGTCGGCATGACGATTCAACCGATCTGCCTCGGCTGAGTCCAGTCGCTCGGGCAACCACTGGCTCCAATTGCGAATCGGCCGTTGTGGCGATAAACCGTCAAAGTCGTCGAACGACAGGCAGGGCAGATCGGGAGGCAATCGATCTCTGGTGGCCTGCAGTTTGGCCAGTTGTTCCGGGCCAGAGACGATCACCCACATCGCGCCACTGTGACGAATCTGTTCGGCCACCTGCGAAGCAGGCAACCGAGCGTGCAAAGGGACATGAATCGCCGACAGATACTGCAACGCCAGATCGCATACGATCCATTCGAGTCGATTCTCTGACATGAGGACGACGCGATCCCCTGCGGACACGCCCCACTGATCCAAGGCATGAGCGGCACGCAACACGAGTGATCCGACGTCGGCCCAAGTCCGCTCGTTGTATTGTCCGCCCGATTTCACGTATAGCGCCGGCCGATCCGGCGTCCGTGCGATCCGATAGCGAAACCAATCGATGATCGTGCGTTGTTGATTGGACAAGCTCATAGTACAGGCTCATAGTGCGGCCAATTGATCTCCGTGAGTTGCCAGCGGTCTCAGACGGTCTCTTCCGTCCGTGCCAGAAGATTAAAGAATCCCACCATCGATTGACAAGGACCCTAACGCGGCCGCGCTGGGTGAAGTGAAAAGTATCCGTTCCAAGCAGACCAGTTGCCGCGTTCATACACGACGGCACAACTCGATCGTTCAACCTGCAGCACGGTTCGTCCCCTCGTCGAAAACCTTGTCGCTTGGTATCCTGACGAAGGTAGCGAGCGAGGGTACCGCACAGGCAAGGCAAAGGAGATCGAAATGCGAGATGTCATCAGTTTAGTGTTGGGCGGTGGACGGGGAACTCGGCTGTATCCGCTAACAAAATACCGGTCCAAACCGGCGGTTCCGCTGGCAGGCAAGTACCGCTTGATTGATATCCCGCTGTCGAATTGTTTGAACAGCGGATTGAACCACATCTATGTGTTGACGCAATTCCTGTCGGTCAGCCTGCATCGACACATACGCCAAACATACCGCTTCGATAACTTTTCTGGGGGGTTTGTTGAACTACTGGCTGCTCAACAAACAATGGACGGCGGCACCGATTGGTACCAAGGAACGGCCGACGCAGTCCGAAAGAATCTGCGGTACCTCCAGCAGCGTGGGATCCGGTACGTCCTGATTCTTTCGGGGGATCAATTGTATCGCATGGACTATCGAAGAATGATCGAGACGCACGAGCAGGCTGGGGCGGACGTCAGCATCGCCACGCTGCCGGTCTCTCGTGAATCGGCCAGTGGCCTGGGCATCATGCGAGCCGAT
>REEF01000790.1 GCA_007695205.1 Planctomycetaceae bacterium | reverse complement strand
CCGCCGCCTGCTTGAACTCTTTATCAAACGTACGCCGCTTCGGTTTCTGTTTCTCGGACATGACCTCCTGGAGGGATTCTCGAAAATTCCTCCACAATCCACCAGTCCTGGGCCGGGGCATCGCAACATGCGCACTTGCCCTGGATTGCCTGGGCACGACCGTTTCCGCGGCGCAAGAGAATGAGGCTTCCGAATGGGAGCAGGCACTTCAGAAGCAACTGGAGTCCTTACCCCAAGCGGCGGAACTGGGAATCTGGCTGGGCCACTCCGATGGACGAACGATATTCGAAAAGAATGCGGACCTGCCGCTCATCCCGCCATATTTAATTGACCACCCTTTTGCTGCTGGGTATGGTGGGCAAGATGGGATGGTTCGTGTTGGCTTTCTGCCTTGGGGACGGTTTACTCTTTATACTGCTGAGCCGAGCCTTAGTGGTCAGTGACGATTAAAATTTAGGGTGGCACTCACCGGCTTGTCTGGTGAGTGGTTAGCACCAATCAATTTTACAGCCCGAAAAATTAGCGGGAACAGAACACTAGCTGGCCGGAGGACGTGTACGTATGCGATGGCGGGTCCTGTTCTTGATTTTCACTTGGTTGTTGCTGATTGGCGGCTTGCGGGCTGAGGAATCGGCGCGCGATCCGTTTCGTTTGCGGGTTTTGGTTTTGAACTACGACCCGGTCTTTGAGGGGCAACCGCTTCATAAGGCCCTGGGGTTTAACGACCCTCGCGAGTTGGTCCAGGGGTATGTGGCCGATATGCAGCGAGCCAGCGGCGGGTTGATTCAGTATGAGATCGCCCAGTGGCGGGACATCGACGGGTTTTATGCCCGAACCGACGGCGGAATCTATCAGGTTGACGAGTACGTGCGGATGAGGCGACAGGGCAGTGGTTGGCCAGAGCAGATTGTTGCCGACTACCCGCGACTGTTGCGGGAGCAAAACGTGATCCCGCTGATCGATGATGGTTCGATCGATGAAGTCTGGGTCTTTGGCGATCACTACTTCGGACTGTGGGAGGCCTCGATGGCGGGGCCGGGGGCCTTCTTCGTCAATGGCGGAGTCTACCCAGAGGTCCCCTCGGCTCGACCCTTTGTCCTGTACGGGTTCAATTACGAGCGGGGAGTGGCCGAGATGCTGCACAATACCGCCCACCGGGTCGAGGCGACGATGAACCGGGTCTATGGCCAGTGGAACCTGGAAAAGCCGTCCAACAACTGGGAGCTGTTCAGTGCCAACGTCGAGCAATCCAATGGTGTGGCGGGGATCGGCACCTGCCATTGGCCCGCCAATGCCCAGCACGATTACGATTACGGCAACCGCCGCGATGTCCTCAGCCACGCCGACGATTTACTGAACTATCCCAATCTGACCGGCCAGAAGAAAAAGGTCTCGGCCCGGTCCTGGAGCCCAGACGGTGCCGATCCGCACCGGGGGTACATGAATTGGTACTTCGAGCGGATCCCGAGGGCCTCGGGAGTCAATCCGGATGGCAAGCTGAACAACTGGTGGAACTACATTGTCGATTTCCAAAACTACGGCTCCCAGGGTCAGCAATTGCCGTCCAGGGCGATGGTGGTCAAGTGGCGCAAGGCTGAAGATTCCATCGCGGTGATGGTAGCTTTTCAGTCGTCCGGCGGTGTCGATCCAGCGAACGTCTCGGCGGAAGACGCCTATCTGAGCGTTGCGGGCCAGCAGATTCAGGCCAGCCGCGTGCACTTACCCAGGAAGGATCGTGGGGCATACCGCGCGGCCTCGTTTGTGTTTCCAATCGACGGGTCAGCAGAACTGCGATCTGCCGATTTCCGTCTGGTCGCCGATGCCGCAGGCTTGACACCGTTTGAGGCCGCGACCTGGCGGCTGAACCATCAGGGAGATAGGGCCTTTGCGATTCCGCTGGACAACTCGGCCGAGACGGCCAAAGCCGCGGCCAGGTGGGTGTTGGATCTGGGGGGCAAGGTGGGCGTCCGGGGAAGCCAGGAGTGGATTAGCGATCCGGCGATGCTCGGCACCGTGGCTAACGACGAGATCGTTCGGGTCTCATTGTCCCAGGGGGAGGTCGATCCGGACCTGCTTACTACCCGCGGCCTGCAGCGATTGCTGCTGTTTGAGTCTCTCCAGGAGCTGAATCTATCGGGACAGAGGGTGGGGGACGACGCCTGCCAGTGGATCGCGGAACTGGGCGAGTTGCGGGTCCTGAACTTGCACGGTACGGCAATCAGCGACGAAGGTATGCTACTGCTTGAAGGACTCACGAAGCTTGAGCGGCTGGATGTCGGCTATTTGCACAAGCGGATGACCGATCGAGGATCGCGGGTTCTGTTGAAGATGCCCCAACTGAAGTGGCTAAACATCTACGCCAGTTCGATTACCGATGCCACGTTGGTCGAGGTCCTGGTCCGCCTCAAACACCTGGAGCATGTCGAGTTGACATCTACTGCCGTCAGTGCCGAGGCCATCGAGCGGCTCAAGGCGGTTCTTCCCCAGGTCCAGGTCGTCAGGCACCGCTAACGCCTCTCCCTTTCGCATCACTCAGGATCTACGGCCGGGTGCTGTCCCTTGACCCAAGCACCATCCCCGCTTGAACGCTGCGTCACTTTGGTAGCCTGCGTGAGGCGTTGCGGATTGCCTGACTCCCCTGTGCAAAACGCCCGCCGCCGTTCCGTATATGATCTCGGGGGTTCGTGATCGAGGCGATTCGCTAGCGTCAACGTGCCGGTAAGTTGCGACACCGCCCCACGTAGTGGGCAACGATGCCAGCGTACCCAGCGCTGTTTCCCAACAGGCCAATTCCCTTACGGTCGACGCCCGTACGTTCACCGTGACCCTAGCTTCGGCTTATGGGGTTTGGGACGTCATCGGAGGAATCGCCATGACCCGTAATCCGAGCGCGTGCCATTCCAAATCCGGCTCATGATTGAAACGCGCGGCCGAACGACTGCCCGTCGCGTCTCGATGCCATTCGCCGCCCCGAAAGACTCTCGTATCACCCGACTCGGGGCCTGTCGGGTCGATCGGATCCGTCTTGCTATAATACGTGTGGTCATAATGATCGGCACACCATTCTTTGACATTTCCGTGCATGTCGTACAGGCCCCAGGCATTCGGTAGCAGCGTGCCCGACGGACGGGAGCGGCCCTGGGGGCCCTGCTCGACCCAGGCATAGCGTGATAGATCATCGAGTGAGTCGCCGAAGTGCCATGCCGTAATTGATCCCGCCCGGCATGCATACTCCCATTGCGCCTCGGTCGGCAACCCGCAATGCCATCCATCGCCTAACGTGTTACGGAGTTTTTCGGTAAACTCTTGAGCTTGGTCCCAACGGACCCGCTCCACCGGTAAATCCCCAGACTCTTGGAACCTTGACGGGTTCTTCGGCATCAAGGCGAGCCACTGGTCTTGGGTCACCTCCAGCTTTCCGAGCAAGAACGGCTTTGTGATTTGGACCCGTTTGGTCGGACCTTCGCTGCGAATGCGGAACTCCGCGAAGCGATCACCGAAAGGTTTTGCCAGCTCGATAAACCGTTCCTGTTCGCTCTGACCTGATCCCATTGTGAACTCGCCGGGCGGAATGACCATCATCGTCAGCGGGATGTCTCCTGGGAGCCGCAGCGTAACTTCGACGGGGAGCCCCATGAATTCAGCCCAAGCCTGCTGACACTGTTGAGCCTCGCTGGGCGTCATGGGAGCGACCGCCGGAGGGAGCGCATTGTCCGGAAGGATTCCGGCCCAAGCGAACCTGGCGTTCCGTGGCTCGGGACGCATTGCAACTGCGGGTGGTTCCGCTCCCGTTTCCCGACTCCCAAGGGGCCGGGGAGGTGTCAAATCCAGTGACGCCTCGGGCGATTCATCGGCCACAGCCGTGCTCGTGCCTGATTCGCGTTCCGATTCCGTGATTGGTTGCAGAACCGCATCAGGTTGTGGCTGGATTACTCCCAAAACTCCCGACTTTTGCTCAATCTCGACTTAACTGCCCCGCTTCGTACGGACACTGGTGCTCGTGCCTTCGGAGACGTTGATCGTCGTCTCGCTGCCATCGGGGCTGCGAATCGTTATCATTATGGTGCCGAGCAACAATGCGAACGCCGCTGCGCCGGCGGCAACCAGTGGCCAACGACGATTGGGTGGCTTGCGGCCTGGGCGAATGCCGGGTTGCGGCTTCTTGATGATCGGAGCGATGGATGGTGCCGTGCTGTTTGCTGCCAATACCATGTCCGCTTCAATACGTGCAAATTTTCTCGCTGTAGCTTGCGCTGATTCGGGGCGGTCCTGGGGTTGCTTGCTGAGCAAACACATGATCAGATTGGCTAGCTGTGGGTCAAGCTGCGGAGCCAATTCCTGTAGCGGTCGAGGGGTGGCTTGTGTAATCGAAAACAGCAGTGGGGTAATGCTGGAACCCGTAAAGGCGGGCTGTCCCGCAGCGAGGTGGTACAGCATGCTGCCAAGGCTGTATAGGTCGGCACGATGGTCAACCGTTTCGCCTGTGATTTGCTCGGGGGCCATGTAGCGTGGCGTGCCGAGAATGGTCCCGGATTGAGTAAGGCCCGTATCGATGTTTCGATTTCTGGCGAGTCCGAAATCGAGTATCTTGACGCGGCCGGTCTTCGCTTCGATCCAGATGTTGTCGGGTTTGATGTCGCGATGGATCAATCCCTTTTCATGGGCGGCCGCCAATCCCGAGGCGACTTGTTTGCCAATACGAGCGATATCGACGCCACGAAGCTTTTTCAGCCGCTTACTTGCGGCTTGTAGCGACCGGCCTTCCAGATACTGCATTGCAATAAAGGGGACACCACGGTCCGCGCCGACTTGGTGAATTTGCACGATGTGATCGTGCGACAGCGCGGCGGTAGCTCTTGCTTCGCGCAAAAATCGCGCTTTGGACTCGGGGCTAGCGGCGATGTGGGGAAGCATCACCTTTAATGCGACCAGCCGTCCAAGCCGAATATCTTCGGCTTTGAACACCATCCCCATCCCGCCGACTCCCAGCAGTTTAAGGATGCGATAGTCGCCCAGTCGTCCAAGTTCGTCGGGCTGCCGAGCTGGGCCGAGGAAGCTAAGGTCGTGCTTCTTGATTTTCGAATGACCGGCGGATGGGGTAACGCCAGCGTTCGGCGTTGCGATTGTTGTAGTATGCGTGGGTGAAGCACCGCCGGTTTGTGTTTTGGACAGACCGGAGAGCAACTTTGCTCGCTCGTTTTCGTTTTTCAAGACTACCGTGTCCACTTCGAGCGGAGTCGCGTCCGCCTGAACACTGCGAGCAATGGCCTCGGTAAGATCGTTGCCGTCGTGCAGGGTCTCGGCGGTGGCAGCACAGATAGAGCATGTTGCGAGATGCTTTGCGATCAACTCGGTGTTCGATGCAGGCGTCTTGCCGAGCAGGAATTGCTGGAGCGTTTGGTGGTCCGGGCAGGTTGGCATGGTCATGGAACTTGCGGCTTTGGCACAAACGAAATTCTGAACCCTCGTAACGCTTTTCTTGCCGATTCTAAAAGGTTCGGTCATCGAGTAACAGAAATCTTTCAGGAATTCAATCAAATTTTTCTTTTCAGATAGCTCGGTTGGGCAGATGCGGTCTGGAAAGCGATCTTGGTCACTGTCGTCGCAGGTTTGCCAAACAAATCATGGCCCACGTGGTTCACAGTACGCTCACGTCTGGAAGGCAAGATCTGGGGGCGCGGGGTGAGTTGTGGAGTTGTCAAGGTTCTCGGGTAATGCAGTGGCAGTCAATTAAATTGTCGGTCACAAACCTGTCAGTTTGCGTTCAAAACAGTACTAGTGATTAACGCCTTAAGCGGAACCAGTTGACCCCGCACCCCGGTGCCTCGTCCGATGGATGGTTTTCACCCCGAAAACCATCCGACGAGGACCCCATGATGAATCAACTGACGATGGATAAATCACCGGCAATCAGCAACTTACGCCGCACCGGGTACTCCCAACGACGCATCGCTAAAACCCTCGGTGTCTATCGGGTGGCCGTCCGAAGGCATTTAGCAGCTGAAAATCCAAACAGTAACATACCGGATGGGAAATCAGCCCAAAAGTTCAAGCAGTACCAAAGCGCCAGCCGGGTCGGCGACAGAAGAAGGTTAAGTCTAACAGTACCAGCAGTCCGCCCTGCGACTCGCTCTGGCCAACGGGTACCGTTTGAATCGCCAATAAGTGGTACTGCTTCAGACGCAAATTGATACGATAACGGAGAGGTGAAATTTCGTTACCGTCTTTCGCAGAACGAAGGCGGCGATGGAA
>REEF01000494.1 GCA_007695205.1 Planctomycetaceae bacterium | reverse complement strand
GGAAACGAGCTTGCCCGAAAACGACTCCCGACCCCTTCCGCCGATTCCACCAAGAGAGACCTGGCCGGGTGCTTACTCGGTCACCTCGGGGGCGATCTCGGAGGCGATCTCGGCTTCCTCTTCTGCGTCTTTGGGGACGCGGACGATGGCGGCCAGGCAGTCGCTTTCATCCAGGCTCATGATCCGCACTCCCTGCGTGTTGCGGCCGATGATACTGATCTCGCCCGCTTTGATCCGTTGGATTTTCCCGCGCGAGGTCATCATCAGCAATTCATCATCGCTGTTGACGCGAGCGATGCTGACGACCTTTCCGTTGCGCTTGGTGGTCTTGATATCGCGGACCCCTTTGCCACCGCGTCGCTGAGTCCGATAGCGGGTGCTGGACGAGGTTTCATCGCCGGCATCCGTGTCTTCGACCGCGGTGTCCTGCGGTTCGGGCTGAGCTGGCATATCATCGCCGTTGGGCAGGTCCTCCCCCAGTTCCGTTTCGCCATCTCCTTCGGCGACTGTATTGGGTCCGAAGTTGGTGCGTTTGCCGTAACCGTTTTCGCAGACGGTCAGCAGCGTAGCGTCCGGGTCGGCGACCACCATACCGACCAATCCATCGTTCTTGCGCAATCCGATCCCTTTGACTCCGGAAGTATTCCTACCCATGGGCCGCGCGTCGGATTCGTTGAAGCGGATCGCCATACCGTTGGCGGTGGCCAGCACGACTTCGTCGCCCGGTTTGGTCACCACGACGTCGACCAGTTCATCGTCTTCGCGCAATTTGATCGCGATGATTCCGCCCTTTTTGGGTCGGCTGTAGGCTTCCAGGGGTGTCTTCTTCACCAGGCCTTTGCGGGTCGCCATCATCAGGAAGTGCCCGGGCAGATTGAAATCCCGTACGGCTCGGCAATCCGCGATCTTTTCGCCTTCGCTCAACCGCAGCAAGTTCACGATGGCTCGGCCTTTGCTTTCGCGGCCCAATTGCGGCAAGTCGTAGACTTTTTGCCAATAGACTTTGCCCTGATTGGTGAAGAACAGCAGATAGGCGTGCGTGCTGGCGACAAACAGATGCTGGATCGGATCCTCGTCTTCGACTTGAGCGCCCCGGATCCCTTTGCCGCCGCGTCGTTGAGCCCGGTAGACGCTGGCTGGGGTGCGTTTGATGTAACCGCGATGGCTGATCGACACGACCATGGTCTCTTCGGTGATCAGGTCTTCCAGGTTGATATTGCCCAGTTCTTCACCGGTAATTTCGGTGCGGCGGTCGTCGCCATGTTTGCGGCGGATCTCCTGCAGATCCTCGCGGATGATGGCCATGATGTTGCGGTCATCCGACAGGATTCGCAAGTATTCGGTGATCTCTTCCAGCAGCTTGGCATGTTCGCCGGCCAATCGTTCCTGTTCCAGATTCACCAATTGTCCCAAGGTCATCTTCAGGATGGCCTCGGCCTGGACGGCGGTCAGTGTATACACGTCGGCCACGCCGCGTTCCAGTTGGAATTGTTCGAAACCTTGGTCGCCCAGAGCGCGAGCCATCATCGACGCCGGACACTCGACGCCCATCAAACCCGCCTTGGCTGTCGCTTGCGTATCGGAACTCCGGATGATCCGGATGATCTCGTCGATATTCGCCAACGCCAGCAATAATCCCTCGACGGTATGCTTTCGCCGCCGGGCTCGAGCCAGCAGGAACTGGGTGCGGCGGCGGATCACGGTGACTCGATGGCGGATGAATTCGGTCAGCATTTCTTTGAACGAACACAACCGCGGCTTGCCGTCGACCAAGGCCAGCAGGATGATGGAAAACGTATCCTGCAGCGGGCTGAACTGGTACAACTGGTTCAGCACCACGTCCGGGTCCGCGTCTCGCTTGATGTCGATCGCGATCCGAACCGGTTCCTTCAGGTCGCTCAGGTCCGTCACGCCCGAGATGCCCTTGATCTTGTCGCCATTGACCAACGCTCCGATCTTCTCCACGATCCGGTCGCGGAATTGTTGGAACGGGATCTCCGACACGATGATCTGATACCGATTCTTGGCCTTCTCCTTAATCTCCGCTCGTGCCCGAACGACGATGGTACTGCGGCCCGTGTAGTAGCCCTGGCGGATTCCGGCGCGACCACAGATGATCCCACCCGTGGGAAAATCGGGACCTTCGACGATCTCCAGCAACTCGTCCATCGAGACGCTCGGATCATCGATCACGCGGATCAAGGCGTCACAGACCTCGCGCAAATTATGCGGGGGAATCGAGGTGGCCATACCTACCGCGATGCCCGACGATCCGTTGACCAACAGGTTCGGGAACTTGGAAGGCAAGACCGTCGGCTCCAGGCTCCGCTCGTCATACGTTGGAATATAGTCAACCGTATCCAGCTTCAAATCGTCCAGCAAGGCCGCAGCGATCGGCGATAATCTTGCTTCGGTGTACCTCATTTGAGCTGCCGGGAGACCGGCGATCGAACCAAAATTCCCTTGCTTGTCGATCAGGACATGCCGCATATTCCACTCTTGAGCCATGCGGACCAAGGTCGGATAAATCACACTTTCACCGTGCGGGTGATAATTACCGCTGGTGTCACCCGAAATCTTCGCGCACTTGATCCGCCCGGCACCCGGACCAAGATTCAGATCGTTCATCGCCACCAAGATGCGCCGCTGCGACGGCTTCAGGCCGTCCCGGACGTCCGGCAACGCCCGGCTGACAATGACGCTCATCGCATACGTCAGGTAGCTTTCCTTTAATTCATCCTCTATCGGGTGGTCTAAAATGCCTGTTTCGGCATTTTGAGGTAGATTGACATCCTGATTCTCGGGGGATGGAATGTCGTCGCTCGGGGGTAATTCGTTAGCCAAGGGCAAGGGTCCTTTCCTGCTGGATGGATCGGTGTCGGCGGGCGGTTCTCTGCGATAGCAAGTCGCTGGCGTGCCCTGCCGAAGGTCGATCTTGCGAATGGCCAGATTCTAGCAGGTTTTGGCCGAGTCAACAACGGCCCAAGCCCGGCTTTCTCAAGTCGCAAGTGCTTATTTCGCAGATGCTTACGGCATCCATCCCCCCGGCCATGCAGCCACGGGAAGCGATCGAGTTCGTCGTTTCAAGAAGTGGGTATATTAGATGGTATTTAAATGCCCAATAAGAACTGTTGTTTCCTCGGCGGCAAGGCATCATGAGGATGGGCCGGGCAAATCGCTATAATCAAAGGGCTCTGGTGATGAGGAGAGTTAACCGGGATAATTCACGAAACGCTCGACTTTCCCTGTAAGTCGTTTGGTAACAGATGGTTGCATCCATCTTACCCAAAGCGCCCGCATCGTAACCCGTGGCCGAAGCGAGGAGCATGCCTGGATTTCCTCGCTTCCGCTACGGATTACGAATCATCCGGGTTATCAACGAAGGAGACGATAGGGCTGATGACGATCGACTTGATCCTCGGTACCGCCGGACACATCGATCACGGCAAAACGTCCTTGGTCGGCGCGTTGACGGGGGTGGATACCGACCGCCTGCCGGAGGAAAAACGACGCGGTATCACGATCGAATTAGGGTTCGCCGAACTGTTGCTGGACCCTTATCGGTTGGGGATCGTCGATGTGCCAGGCCACGAACGCTTTGTGCGTAACATGTTGGCGGGTGCGACCGGGATGGATCTGGCGCTGCTGGTCGTGTCGGCTGACGATTCGATCAAGCCGCAGACTCGCGAGCATCTGGACATCCTGCGTTTGCTGAATCTTGAGGCCGGGGTGATCGCGTTGACCAAGTGCGATCTGGTGGAACCGGATTGGCTGGCGCTGGTCGAGGAGGAGATCCGAGAGCTGGTGGCGGATACCTTTCTGGCCGATGCGCCCATCATCCGCACCAGTGTGGTCTCGGGCGAGGGCATCGAAGGGTTGCGTCAGCACCTGCGGCAAGCCGCCGAACGGGTAGCCCGATCGCGGCGAGTCGATCGTTTGACGGCCCCGTTTCGCATGGCCGTCGATCGCTGTTTTACGATTGCCGGGCATGGCACGGTCGTCACCGGCAGCGTCAGCAACGGCAGTGCGCAGGTGGGCGACGAATTGAGTATCCAGCCGATGGGGCGGATGGTTCGCGTTCGCAGCCTGCAAAATCATGATCGTTCAGTCGAGCGGGTCGAACGTGGCCAGCGGGCTGCGATCAATCTGGTCGGGGTACGTCACGACGAGATCGATCGCGGCCAGGAACTGGCATCGCCCGGACACCTGGTGCCCAGCCGCCTGCTGACGGTCCGCTTGTCGTTGATCGACCAGTTGAGTCGGCCGCTGAAGCATCGGACTCGGGTGCGCGTCCACCTGGGAACGGCCGAGTTGCTGGCAACGCTGCTGCTGTTGGATCGCGACGAGGCAGTTCCGGGCGAATCGGTGCCGGCACAGCTCTTTTTGAGTCAGCCTGCCGTGGCCATTTGGGCGCAACCTCTGGTGGTCCGCACGGAATCGCCCGTGTCGACCATCGGCGGAGGTCTGGTCTTGAATCCCCATGCGGAACGGTTGCGCAAGCCCGACGCTGAGATGTTGGGGATGGTGGAGGATCTCGGGGCGTCTGACCCGGTACGTCGAGCGTCGGCCGCCTTGTTCTTCGCAGGATTGCGAGGTTGGCATCCCGAAGATCTGGCTCGAACGGCCGGCATCGACGAACCGGAAACCGTGGCGGCCAGCCTGCGCGATAGCGGCCAGTTGTGCGAAATCTGTCCGTCTGCGACTCGGACCATCCGTATCCACCAACGGGTGCTCCAGCGGCTGGGCGATCGGATGGAAGCGCTGCTGCGCAGGATGCATCAGCAAAATCCACTGCGTTCGATGCTGGATCGTCATCAGGTTGCGGCGGCCTTTCGCTACCTTCCGGATAGGGCACTGTTCGACGCCATCATCGACGATCTGCGCCGTAGCGGACGCGTGCGCGTGACAGGACGCGGGCTGGCAGTGACGGGCGAAGGGCCGAAACTGTCGGCCAACGAGCGGAAACTGCTGGCCGAATTGATCGCCTTGTATCGCGGGGCGGGCATCGAATCGCCGACCGTCGACCAGTGCTGCAAGCAGGTTGCGCGGAACCAGCAATCGGTGCCTCAACTGATCGCCCTGGCCGCTGCGGACGGGGATCTGGTGGAGATCGCCGGTAACTATTACCTGCACGCCGAGGTCGATGCCCAGTTGAAAGAGATGTTGCGTCAGCAGTTGGCCGATGGCTGTGGGTTGACGCTCAGCCAGATCCGGGAACTGCTGGGGACGACTCGAAAATACGCGGTTCCATACTGCGAATATCTGGACCGCACTCGGTTCACCCGCCGCGAAGGAGACATGCGATACCTGGCTTGATCCGTTGCGAATTGTGCCCGACTAATTATTTGACAAGAAGGAAGCGAATCCATGTCCAGACGGGTCATCACGCTGACCACCGACTTCGGGATGGGCAGCCCGTACGTGGCGGAAATGAAAGGGGTGATATTGAGCATCTGTCCTGAGATCGTGATCGTGGACATCTCGCATCAGGTTGCGCCCCAAGATGTGCGCCAGGCGGCACTGATCCTGGACCAGGCGGCGTGGCGATTCCCAGACGGAACGATCCATATTTGCGTGGTCGACCCGGGGGTCGGTACCGAACGCCGCATCGTGTTTGTCCAACTTGATCGGCAATCCTTCATCGCACCGGATAACGGCGTCTTGAGCCGTCTGATGGGGCGTGGTGAGCTGTGCCGAGCGTTGGTGTTGACCCAACAGAACCTGTGGCGGCATCCCGTTTCGAATACTTTTCACGGGCGAGACATCATGGCCCCCGTCGCCGCTCGGGTCGCCACCGGTCAGCCGCCGGAGCGTTTGGGGCCTGCTACCGACCGACTGGTGATGCTGGATTGGCCCGAACCTGAGGTGCGGGGTGCGGAGATCGATGGCCAGGTGCTGACGGTGGATTCCTTTGGAAATCTAATCACCAACATCGGCCATGATCTGGTGGACCGTCTAGGCAGCTCGGCGACGATTTGCGTGCGGTGTGCCGGGCACACGATCCGTGGGGTGGTGGGAACCTACGGTCAGCGCGATCCCGGAACGCTGGTGGCACTGATCGGCTCGAGCGGTCTGCTGGAGATGGCGGTCGTGCAGGGGCATGCCGCACAGCGATTGCGAGTCGAAGCGGGCGCCGCGGTCACGGTCTCGTGCGTCTGATGGTGTCGGTAGCCGCGACGGGTGGCCCCCAACGTAGTACGGATTGGCAATCCGTCCGTGACATACCGATGCGAAACCGAAAAAGTCAACGGT
>REEF01000451.1 GCA_007695205.1 Planctomycetaceae bacterium | reverse complement strand
TCGTGGTGGAACCGGCCACTCGTCAACTTGGTCTTGAGCGGATATACATGGCGGGGCGACGTCTTCCTGCGGGGCTTGGTCTTTTTTGTGCACAGCATGGAAGCGGTATTGCGCAACAGGCAGGGGAACGGACAAGCGGTCATGACATCTTTGGTCGATCAATCTGCAGAGAGCTGGTGGCATCGGCCGTGTGGGGGGCGAGAGGTACTCCGGCTGACCCTGCCGCTGGTGATTTCCACCGGTTCCTGGGCGGTGATGATGTTCATCGACCGCATGTTCCTGATGTGGTACTCGGCGGACATGATGGCTGCCACGATGCCGGCCGGGATGTTGTATTGGGCGATGATCAGTTTCCCGTTGGGGCTGGCCGCTTATGTCAACACGTTCGTCGCTCAGTATTACGGCGCTCAACGTCCCGAGCGGATCGGAGCGGCCACTTGGCAAGGCCTGCGGATCGGCTGGTACGGCACGCCACTGTTTCTGTGTGCGATCCCTTTGGCCCCGCTCATCTTCGCATGGGCCGGACACGATCCGATGGTCCAGGCGTACGAGGTGATCTACTTTCAGTTATTGACCTTCGCTGCCGGCGGCGCGGTCATCGGCGCGGGACAAGCCTCGTTCTTCACCGGACGCGGCGTCACGCGTGTGGTGATGCTGGTCGATGTCGCCGCCATGATTCTGAATATCTGGTTGAATTATCTATGGATCTTCGGCCACGGCGGATTCCCCGCGATGGGTCTGGAGGGCGCAGCGTACGCGACGATCGTCAGCACCTGGTTCAAAGTGGCGGTCTTCGGGTACCTGATGTACCTCGAACCGACTCGGCTGACCTATCATCTGGTCACCACGCGGCGATTCGATCCGGCTCTTTTTCGACGGCTGATCGTCTTTGGCGGTCCCAACGGCCTGCAGTTTTTGGTCGAAGGCATCTGTTTTTCGCTGATCGTGCTGATGATGGGGCGTTTCGGCACCGAGGCGATGACAGCTACCACCCTGGCCTTCAACGTCAACTCCGTCGCATTCGTGCCGATGTTGGGGATCGGGATCGCCACCAGCACGTTGGTCGGCCAGCAATTGACGCGTGGTCGGGCGGACCTGGCGTCTCGAGCGACCTGGACCGCGTTGATCTTTGCGTTGATCTACTCGCTGGCCTTTGGGCTGTTGTATGTGTTCACGCCCGACCTGTTTTTGCTGGGGTATGCGGCGGGAGTTTCCGAGCAGCAGTTCGGACCGATCCGGGACTTGACGGTGATCCTGCTGCGATTCGTGGCGGCCTATTGTCTGTTCGACGCGTTGCAAATGGTGTTTGTCGGCGCGATCAAGGGCGCAGGCGACACGTGGTTCGTGCTGGTCACCACGATCCTGGTCTCGCTGCTGGGCGTTGCCGCATGCTGGTACGCGTCTCGTTGGGGCTTGATGGGCTGGTGGTACGCCGTGACCGGCTGGATCTGTCTGCTGGGCCTGATCTACATGGGACGATTCCTGCAGGGCCGCTGGCGGACGATGCGGGTGATCGAAACCGATCCTGTGCATCGGGAACCTTGAAGCGACTGGCCGCAGAGGGGGGCTACCCAACGATCGGTCGATCCGCGACACTCAGGGACACTGCACCATTTTCCATTCGTAACGCAGGCAGGGAAGGAGCAACGCAGCGTGACCTCGGCACACACCATCCATGAAGAACTTTGCACGTTTGTTCGGCAAACGGCGATGATCGAATCGATCCAGGAACTGTTGGGCTGGGACGAACGCACCATGATGCCTCCGGCGGCTGGCGAGTATCGTGCCGAACAGATGACAACCCTCTCGGGATTGGTCCATCAAAGGCGGACCGATCCGCGGCTAGGTGGATGGTTGAACGAATTGACGGGCAGTTCGCTGGATAGCGACGTTCACAGCCCGTCGGCTGCGACGATCCGCGAGTTGCGGCGGGATTACGAGAAGAGCTGCAAACTGCCTCAGTCGTTGGTCGAAGAGCTTACGCGGGCCTGCGTTTTGGGCCAGCAGATCTGGACCCAGGCTCGCAAAGACAACGACTTCCGCTCGTTTCAGCCGCATCTGCAACAGATCTTTCGCTTGAAGCTCCAGCAGGCCGAAGCGATCGGCTACCTGGACCAGCCGTACGATGCTTTGTTGGATGATTTCGAGCCGCATGCTCGGACCTCCGATGTGGCGGACGTGCTGACGGGCTTGAAGGACCAACTGACACCGCTGGTCGCCACGCTGGTCGATAGCCCCCGCCAACCGGACGCGTCGTTGCTCCAACGTCGGTACCCGATCGCCGACCAGCAGGCGTTTGGACGCCAGGTGGCCGAGTCGATTGGATTCGATTTCCAGCGGGGCCGTCTGGACGTGACGGCTCATCCTTTCTGTGCGGGCCTGGGACCTCACGACTGTCGGATCACCACTCGGTATCACGAGCACGAATTTCCGATGGCCTTTTTCGGCATCCTGCACGAAGCAGGCCACGGCCTGTACGACCAGGGCCTGCCGCCCGAGCATTATGGTCTGCCGCCGGGCAGCTACCTGTCGTTGGGCATCCACGAGTCTCAATCTCGATTGTGGGAAAATGCGGTGGGCCGCAGCCGATCGTTCTGGCAGCACTATTTTCCGCATGCTCAGCAGCGGTTCCCCGAGGCATTGAGCGGCGTGGTGCTGGACGACTTCCACTTCGCCGTCAACCAGGTGCGTCCCAGCTTGATCCGTGTCGAGGCGGACGAGGCGACGTACAACCTGCATATCATCATCCGCTTCGAATTGGAACTCGCCCTGCTGTCAGGCGATTTGCCGGTCGGCGACCTGCCCGGCGTCTGGCGTGAGAAGTACCGCCAGACGCTGGGCATCGAGCCGCCGGACGATGCCGACGGTGTGCTGCAAGACATCCATTGGAGTGCCGGGCTGATCGGTTATTTTCCCACGTACACGTTGGGCAACCTGTATGCGGCTCAATTCTATCATCAGGCCGATACGGATCTGGGAGGGATCGATGATCTGCTGGCTCGAGGCGAATTCGCACCGCTGCTCGAATGGCTTCGTCGCCATATTCATGCCAAAGGCCGCTGTTACTCGGCCGCTGAACTGGTTGTCGATGTCACCGGTCGTCCCCTATCCTCGCAGCCCCTGCTGGACCAGTTGCGTGGCAAGTACCTGCCGCTGTACCAAGGGTGACACGCGGGGCGCAAGATGGATTTGACACGGGAGCTCGCTTGCGTGAGAATGACCTTGGTTAAGGCGAGTTGAAACGCGGCGTGAGCTTTGGCCATTCTTTGAACGGAGGAGAGCTGTGATGAACCGCAGAGTGATGGTGTTCCTGGCGATGTTGTTCTGCAGCCTGCCGGCGTTAGGGGGCGAAGCCGTACATCAATCGGCTCGCCAGATCCCGGTCGCCTACGACGTGGATGTGGTGGTGGTCGGCGGCAGCACGGGCGCCGTTTCGGCTGCGGTGACCGCTGCGGAGCGCGGGGCTCGCGTCTTCCTGGCAGCGCCTTATCCGTACTTAGGCGAAGACATGACAGCCACGTTGCGGTTGTGGCTGGAAGACCAGCAGCCGCACGGGCCGCTGGCCGAAGCCTTATACCACGATCCGGCTTCGCGAGATGCGCAGATGCCGCGGCCTTTGCACATCAAACAGACCCTGGAACAAGTCTTGCTGGACGCGGGCGTTGAATTCCTGTTCAGTTGCTATGTCAGCGACGTGTTGTTCGACGATCAACAAGCGCCGGCGGGCATCGTGATGGCCAATCGAGCCGGGCGGCAGGCCGTTTTGGCCAGAACGATCATCGATGCCACCGAGCGAGGGATCGTGGCACGTCTGGCAGGAGTCGCGTTCCGACCGTTTCCCGCCGGGCCCCACACTTTTCGCCGTGTGGTGATCGGTGGCCAACCGGTTGAGCTGCCCGGCGGGAAGGTGCGGCAGATCCAACCGTCGTTCGGCACCCAGGCTCGGCCCTTTCCCGTCTTCGAGTACACTTTGCAACTCGAGATGCCGGACGACAGCTTCCGCTCGTTTGCTACGGCCGACCAAACAGCTCGATCGTTGACCTACCACCCGGACCAGCAGATCACGGCCGATCGATTGTTCCAGGTACCTCCCGATTCCATGCGTGGTCGGATCTCGTTCGAACGGGACGATTTGCCGGTCGAGGCCGTTCCGCTGGACGCCTTCCGGCCTCGATATATCGACCGGCTGTACGTCTTGGGCGGAGCGGCTGATGTCAGTCGCCAGGTCGCTCAGCGGTTGATGCAGCCGCTGCAGGCGATCGGTTTGGGACAACGCATCGGTACGAAGGCGGCAGCCGAAGCGGCGGCTATCCCGCCGTTGGGCATCATCCACGTACGAAGAGGGCCAGAGGTGGCCGAGTTGGTCGAGGGCGAGGTCCGCGAGTTGCTGGTGGGTGTACGTCCCGTCCAGCAGTTGCCGACCGTGGCTCAACCCGAGAGCCAACTGGCCGTGTGGGGCCGCTATGATGTGGTCGTGGTCGGCGGTGGCACGGGCGGAGCTCCCGCCGCGATCGCGGCGGCCCGCCAGGGGGCTCGGGTGCTGGTCATCGAAGTCCAACGCATGCTGGGCGGTGTCGGTACGGCGGGACAAATCACCAGCTACTACCATGGTCACCGAGTCGGTTTCACGGCCACCGTACCCGGCAACCCACGTTGGTCACCGGAAGAAAGAGCCCAGTGGTGGCGGCAGACGCTGCTGGATGCGGGCAGCGATGTCTGGTTCGGCGCCGTCGGGTGTGGGGCGATTGTCCAGGATGACCGGGTGGTGGGCGTCGTCGTGGCGACTCCTGATGGACGCGGAGCGGTACTGGCCGACGTGGTGATCGATGCGACCAGCAATTCCGACATCGCCGCCCCGGCAGGTGCAGCAACCGATTATACGGGAAGCGGCGAGTTCGCGGTGATGGGCGCGGGAACCACGTTCCGGCGACTGGGCGGCAGCGGTACCAATCCTTCGTTCACCCTGGTCGACGATACCGACCTGGCGGACCATTGGCATGTCCTGGTCTGGTCCAAACGCAAGTACCCCAATGCTTTCGATCAGGCCACGCTGGTCAATACCCGCGAGCGGCGACGAATCGTTGGCGATTTTACCATGACCGTGCTGGACCAGATTATCGGCCGCACCTATCCTGACACCATCAGCCAAGCCGACAGCGATTTCGATACGCACGGTTTTACCATCGAACCCTACCTGATGTTGGCCACGCCGCCGCGAGCTCAGAACTACCTGGTCAACATCCCCTACCGCTGCCTGCTGCCTCGCGGTCTGGAAGGGCTCTTGGCCACCGGGTTGGGGATCAGCATGCATCGCGATGCGATCCCGTTGGTGCGAATGCAGGCCTGTATCCAGAACCAGGGGTACGCCGCCGGGTTGGCCGCCGCCATGGCCTCGCGCGACGGGCTGCCCTTGCGAAAGATCGATATCCGAGCTTTGCAGCAGCAACTGGTCCAGATCGGTAACCTGCCCGAAGAGGTGCTCGATCACCAGGATTCGCTGCCCATGTCCCGCGAGCAGGTCGCGGCTGCCGTGCGCGACTATTCGCCGCTGGCCAGTCCCTCGGCGGGCGGAGACCGTCGTTTCGAGGAGATCGCTGCCCGATTCGCCGACGCGCCGCCTCGGGAAGACTTCTGGGCAGCAGCCGTCATCTTTCAACACCCCGAGATCGCGGTACCTCTGTTGCGCGAAGCCTATGCGTCCAGCGACGATCAGACGCAATTGGCTTACGCCCAGATGCTGGCCATGCTGGGCGATGATACTGGAGCCGACCGGTTGCTGCAGCAGTTGCACGATGCCGATCGCTGGGATATCGGCTGGAAATACGCCAGCATGAGCAACTTTGGGACGGCGTACAGCCCGCTCGATACGGTCATCCTGGCGTTGGGTCGGATCGGGCACCAGGCGGCGGTGCCTGCGATCCTGCAAAAGGTCGCGTTGCTGGACGCCGATGCAGATTTCTCGCACCATCGTTCCGTCGCTCTGGCCCTGGAACAACTGGGCGACCGATCTGCCGCCGCGGCCCTGGCAGATCTTTTGGCCAAGCCCGGAATGACCGGTTATGTACACGATTCGCTGGACGCCGTGCTGGCTCATGCGGGCCCGGCACAGCACGATTTACACGCGGTCCATACTCGCAACGAATCGATCCGCGAACTGTTGCTGGCTCGTGCCCTGTACCGTCTGGGCGACCAGGACGGCCTGGGAGCGGAAATCCTGTCTGCCTATGCCAAAGATCTCCGCGGTCATCTCGCCCGCCACGCCA
>REEF01000679.1 GCA_007695205.1 Planctomycetaceae bacterium | reverse complement strand
CTAGCACACGGATTCGACAAAGCGTCCAACTGAGGCAAAACAGAGGCGGGTTCTGCGACCACAGCATGGCCGGTAACAAGTAAGTGATGCCGGGTCAATTTGAGTTTCAGTCGCCATTGAAGTCTTTGGATGGGCTTTCTTTCTTCATGAGTGTTCGATTAGTGAAGATTAGTGTTCCCAGGCCAGGATGGATAAGTTTTGGAACACTAATTTAAGCTAATCGCACACTAATCTCATTGCACGCGATTGAGGCTTGAGACCATTCGCGGAGTCAGTGATGCCGAGTCTATTGCCAATGAGGTTTTGGGATGAACCTTCTTTCTTCTTTATTGTTCGATTAAAGAAAATTAGTGTTCCCAATTGCTTCATTTCGATTAAGCCATTCATGCTATCCCATCTTGATGGCGTTATCCCATGTGCGCGCGGTGCGGGTGAGTTGGCCGGCCTTGATGATCCCGCCTTGCATGACGGCGATGAAACGGCTGCGGTCTTCCAGCAGCGTGATGTCGCTGGCCACATCGCCATCAACGACCAGCAGGTCAGCCAGCTTGCCGATCTCCACCGTGCCGAAATCGTCCGCGCGGCCCATGATCTCCGCGCCGGTCTTGGTCGCGCACATGATCGCCTCCAGCGGCGTGAAGCCGACATCCTTTACGAAAAAGGTGATCTCGCGGGCGTAGTCGCCATGCGGATTCCAGCCAAAGCCGTAATCGCCACCCAGACCGATCCGGCCACCGGCACGGAGTATGCGCAGAGCCGAGGCGATGCCGCCGTCGAGCGTCTCCTGATGGCCGTCGATCACGCTCTGCGGCAGGCCAAATTCGGGTCCGCGCAGGACGCTCGCCTTTTCAAAGTAGAGTGCTGGCACGCAAGGAACGTCACGGGCCAGCAGCAGATCGAGGCATTCGTCGTCGATGAACGTCCCGTGCTCGATGCAATCGTATCCGGCCTTGAGTGCGTTCTTGATTCCCTCGGTGGCGCGGCAATGGCCGGTGACCTTCAGTTTGTGATTGTGCGCGGTCTGCACCACCGCGTTCATTTCCTCAAACGTCATGCACAGCGTGTGATGATCATTGGTGTCCGGCGAAGCGGCGTCACCGGTCGGATAGGTCTTCACCCACTCGATGCCGTCCTTGACCAGTGCCCGCACCGCACGACGCGCGTCCTCAACACCGTTGATGATGAAGACGAGACCTTCCATGCCGATCTTTCGAAACTCCGGGTTCCAATCCATCAGCCCGCCTGCGCTGCAAATCTCACGACCACTGGCGCTCAGACGTGGCCCGGCGATAAGGTCGTTTTCGATGGCCTGTTTCAGCCAGACATCGACGTTGAATAAACAGCCGCCGCTGCGGGCCGCCGTGTAGCCGCATTCGAGTGCCAGCTTGGTATTGACCGCACTGAGAATGCTGACATATTCGACCGGGTATTTAATATCCAGATCCTGAAGTTCCAGGATGTTGAAGTAAGTGGCGTGGAAATGCGCCTCAACAAGACCGGGCATGATGGTGCCACCTCTTGCATCAATCCTTTCCGCATCTGGGGGAACAGCGGGAGCATCAACGGCAGGACCCGCATAGCAGAGACGGCCCTGTTTGATTAGGACCGCCGCGTCGGGAACAGGTGGTGAACCGGTTCCATCGATGAGTTGGCCGTTGTGAACCAACGTCGTTCCAGTTGCTGTTTTCATGTTTCACTCCTCAAGCAGGCCAGGATTTCGAATGGTGTGGAACTCGCCAGAGTTCCCTTGCAGGGCACCGACGCGGGAATTCTGGCGAATCCCACTACGAAGACGCTTCACAGCGTTGTCCTTATACGTTGCCTCGTCCGCACGGGCGTTTCGTGTTGGCCACACTTAAGCAGACTCCAAAAATCCGTGCAGGCAGTTCAGTAGTTCGGTGGTCTTGTTCCAGTGAACCAGATGTCCGCTGCCATGGAACTTCACTCGCACCGGGTCTGCCAGCCACGTTCCAAGCGAATCGGCGTCGTCATCCATCAGCATGCCGCCCGCCGTCGGATCGGCTTGAATCAACAAACAGGGACACTGCACACGACTGAAGACGGACTGGGCGTCAAAGCCTTCGAGCCATTGTCCCTGGACGATCGGTTCCAGTACGGCGGGATCGAGTCGTTTCAGACAACCGGCCATGAAACGCAACGACGCGGCATCCCGAAGATCGCCCAAACGCGTCCGCGTTGCCTCGACCGGGTCATGAATCATCGCGTCGCCCAACTCGCTGGCGATCGCTGCGACCCCGCGTGCATCGCCGGCCAGCGTCTGCAGTGCCTCAAAAAAACTCAAAAACGGTGTCTTCGCAATTCGCTGCCCCATGGTGTGAAGCGGCGGGTCTTCGAGGACGACGGCCGCGATTCGATCACTTCGATTTCCGGCCACATCAGCCGCCACCATCGCTCCGAGCGAATGACCATAGAGCACGACCGGACGATCCAATTGTGAATCGATCAACGCGATCACGTCCTCCGCATAATCACAAACCCGGTAACCGCCGTTAACATTGTCGGACGAACCGTGGCCGCGAAAATCGATCGCGGAAAGCTGCCAACGCGAGGCCAAAGATGACCACAGCGGCAGGAACGTTTGCCAACGACGTGTGACTCCATGCATCATCACCAAGGCCGGTGCGTCAAGCGACGACACGGCATAGTTCAGGCGGCGCTGGCCGATTCGGATTTGTTGTTCTCGCATGCACTGCTCGATAATAAGCGGCCAGCCGAATGGAGGGTACGTTCCGGTTAACGTACGACGGACTTGACAAACGATGACTGTCTGCGCACTGTATACAGAATACAGGCCGGGAAACTGGCTGTAAAGTACCGAGGCGACCGGCAGATGAAAACGTACCCGATGTAGTGGGATTCGCCAGAATTCCCCGCGAACAAATGGAATTCTGGCGAATCCCACTATCCGTAAAACCATTGCTTCCGCTCGCCCAAGCAGATCACTTCATTAAAATTTACCCGCCATGAACTCACTTGAACTGAGCAAGACCGTCCGGCGAGTGTCGCTGGTCGAGTCGATCTACGAAACGCTGGCTGAAGCCATCGTGTCGGGGCAACTGGCCCACGGCTGCGAACTGAACAGTGTCGGTTTGGCCAAGCAGCTTGACGTCAGCCGAACTCCGTTGCGAGAGGCTTTGAAACTGCTTGAACGCGACGGACTGGTCCAGCAGGTTGGCAACCACAAGGCTCGAGTCGCCGAGTTTTCGGCAGACGATATTCGTGAGATCTACGAGGTCCGTCTGCAGCTTGAGGCGGCCGCCGCTGAACGCGCCGCCAAGCGAATCACAGCCGATGTGCTGGCGACGTTACGGGCCGAAGCTGATGAACTTCATCAGCACATTGGCGACGTCGATTGGTGCGAACGAGCGATCGCTTACGATTTGCGTTTCCATGAAGCGATCGCGACGGCCAGTGGGAACGACCGGTTGAGAAACGAAATCCGTCGTTACCGACTGCTGGTCCGCAGTTTCTGCGTGATCACTGGAAAACGGACCGCGCTGCAGCAGGCGCTCGAGGAACATATCGCCATCCTGGATACACTGGCGACTGGGCGACCGGCGCAAGCGCGCAAAGCGATGGCGGATCACGTGACGGCGCGGCTTGAAGAGGCGCTCGTCTGGGCTGGAAAACGGGGCTGACTGACTCGACCAGAATGAAACATGCTTGACCATTTCTTGATGAGACTTCCTATGACCCATAACATCCGTTGCCTTACGTTTCTGCTGATCATCTGCAGTAGTACGTTTTCCATGGCTCAAAATCGCATACCAGAACCTGACAACACCGCTATTCTGCGGCAGGATAATCTTGTCGCCTGGTGCATCGTACCGTTCGATGCCGCGAAACGTGGGCCGGCTGAGCGTGCGCGGATGCTGAAAGAACTCGGGATCAACCGCAGCGCCTACGATTGGCGTGCGGAGCATGTGCCGACGTTTGAACAGGAGATCCTGGAATATCAAAAGCATGGCATCGAGTTCTTTGCCTTCTGGAACGTTCATGAAGATGCCTTTGCGTTGTTCGAAAAATACAAGCTGCAGCCTCAAATCTGGCAAACGCTTGGCGACCCCGGTGGAGACGACCAGGCGGCAAAAGTGGAAGCGGCCGCCCAGCAAAAGTTGGCGCTCGCCAAGCGGACCAAAGCGATGGGTTGTAAACTCGGCTTGTACAACCACGGCGGCTGGGGCGGTGAGCCGCGGAACTTGGTCGCCGTGTGCCAGCGTCTGCGCGAGTTGGGGCACGATCATGTCGGCATCGTTTACAACTTCCATCATGGACATGGGCATATCGCCGACTGGTCTGAGTCGCTCAAGATCATGTTGCCGTATTTGCACTGCCTGAACTTGAACGGCATGAATGATCGGGCCCAGCCAAAGATTCTTGGAATCGGCAAAGGCACACACGAAGCCGAGATGATCCGTACGATTCTGGACAGCGGTTACGATGGGAGAATCGGAATTCTCGACCATCGCGATCAGCTTGACGCCCGCGATTCACTGTTGGAGAACCGCGATGGGCTGCAGTGGGTTCGCAAGGAGATCGAGAAACCAGGCAGTGGCGGTCCGCGACCCGTTGATCCCAAGCCGGTTGATCCCAAGCCGATCGAGTCGCGACCAAGCGGTGCGACATCCGCCGTCGATCGCGGGCGTCTGGTCCCCGGATCGGACGCGTACCGGCGTCCCCCGATCACGGTTGAAGTTCGTGCGACGCTGGATCGCCGCGATCAGTACAACATCCTGGTGGCGAGCGATACCAAGCAGTCGATCGACCATTGGGAATTATTCACCATGAACGGCAGCGGCCACTTGACGGCCTACTTGCCCGGTTGGCAACCCGATCATATCCGCAGTGACGTGATGATTTGTGACGGCCAGCCCCATGCACTGGCGATGACCTTCGGACCGGATCGCGTGAAGCTGTATGTCGATGGCCGAAAGGTCGCTGACCAGGCAATCGAACGTCGCACCGGCGGAGCCCGTGTCCCCGGATCACTGGGCATTGGCCGACTGGTCGAAGGCGGGCTGGGTTGCAGCGGAACGATCGACTGGGTGCGGATCTCCAAAGGCTTGAGAGAGATTCCAAACAAGCCGGTGATGACAGCGTCGCGCGACGAGGCGACGATCGGTTGGTGGCAGTTCCATCCGAATGATTCAAAGCCGGCTGATCCACCTGGCGAACATTCCGAGCACAGTTCCAATAGTGTGCCCGCACGGGAACTGCCTTATGATGCCGAACTGGTCGCTGGGCTGGTGCGGGACTCGCGAAATCTGGGCGACGCCGCTCGCGGAGCCGTCATTTTCAGCGATGCGAAAGTGGCTTGTTTGTCCTGTCATAAGATTGGCGATCATGGCGGCGCCGTCGGACCTGACTTATCAGCGGTTGCGAAAGACCGCCCACTCGCCCACATCGTCGAGTCGGTATTGTGGCCCAAGCGTGAGGTGAAACCTGAGTTCACGACTTGGCGGATTTTGACCGTCGATAACGAGATCATCACGGGATACAAAGCGGATTCCACCGAACAGAATGTCACGCTGCGCGATCCCGCATCCGGAAAGCTGACGACCATCGCCAGAGATGACATTGAAGAGGAATTGGTCGGCGGGTCGGTGATGCCCGACGGATTGACCGCCGCGATGACCCGCCAGCAGCAACTCGATTTGATCCGTTTTTTGAGTGAACTGGGACGCGATGGGCAACCGCTGTCGCCGGCGCTGCAGCAGATGATCGCGCATTCCCAGATGCATGGACCGGCCGAGTTTGACTTCACAAAGCAGCCGCTTGCACCCCAGCGTTGGCCGAACTCAAAACATCCTGTCAATCGTGATCGTGTCTATGAGTTTTATACGAAGCAGGCCGAGCACTTTCGCGGGCAACATCATGTCCCGATGCTCTTGCCCGCGTCACCCGGGCTCGACGGCGGACAGCATGGGCACTTCGGGAACCAGACCGAAGGGGACTGGGCCAGCAATCGTTGGAATGAAACGGACCTGGGAGTTGTCCAAGCCGGCGTGTTTCGCGGCCAAGGGCTGACGATTCCGCGGGGTGTTTGTGTACGGCTGGGCGACAATCAAGAACTCTCCGCTTGCTTCAACCCCGACACGCTGACCTACGATGCGGTTTGGAGCGACGGTTTTGTCTCCTTTTCCACAAGTCGCCACGGTTTTCTCGGTGGGCTTCAATTGCAGGGAACTCCACAACCACGCCAACAACAGACCGCACCGGAGCAACCTTTTACTTATCGCGGCT
>REEF01000789.1 GCA_007695205.1 Planctomycetaceae bacterium | reverse complement strand
CCCATGCCAGTCCTCCTTCTTTCCCTTCGTCACTCGCTAACGCCCGTACCGCCCCTTTATGGCCGTCCAGCACGCCGCCAAACGCCGCGCGTCCCCGTCGCGATCAACACGCGAAGAAATCTGTTTACCAATCGCTGATCATACGATGCGGCCCAAAATACGTCAAGTGTGCATGAAAGCATGGAAGCTCTGTTGTTTGTCGGTCCAAGAAGGGCTTGGCGTCTGAGGTAGGCACCAGCCGTTCTGGTGGGCATCTGCGAGCCTTGGTCCCGCTCGGCGCGCGGGACCCACCGACCCCTTCCGCCGATTCCACCGAGAAATACCTGGCCGGGTGCTTAGCGATCGTCCAGAACTTTTTCCAGATCGCCGATGTCCACGCCCTGCTGTTTCGCCTCGCGGAACCAGTCGCGAGCCTTCTGACGCTGGTCGTCACGAACGTCATCTCGCGATGCCAGATAGGCCGCCTTGACGACCAACGAAACCGGGTCGGAATCGGCCAGACGCAGGTCGGCGATCGCGATCGCCAAACCGGCTGGCAAGGCATCCAGCCGGTACGTGCGATTGGCTCCGGCAACGCGCACGGTGACCCAGTCCCGATCCGCTTCGACCACACCGACCACCGAGTTGGTTCCCACCGGGATTTCGTCGCCGCCTTGTAATTCGGCGATGGCCTGGGCCAGTTCTTCGCGGAAGTTGCGGGAGTACTGGACCAGCAACTGCAGACGCTGATACCGCTGGAAATCGTCCTCGCGCATGGGCAGGTCTTGAATACCAGCCAATTGCGCTAACGCATCGTCATGCCGATTGGCCTCGAGCGCCTCGCGCGCCCCCGCCAGCGCATCGGATAACTGTTGGATCTGCTGCCCTGTCGGCTGGCCGCGACTACCGAGCGGGACACTCGGCGCCGCTGGCGGATCCGCCTCGGACGCCGGAACCAGCTCGATGGGTTCGATCGAAACCGACGGCAGGGAAGCCTCCCCGTTTGGCTGCTCGTCTGAAGAATCCAACCCCGAAGCAGCGGGAACCGACCGATCGGGTGTAGGCTCGTCCGCCGACCGGGCTCGTTCGGGACGGCCAGGCCGCGTCGCGCTGGGCACGGCGGATGGGCGGGTGGACGGGCTGGTGACGGCGGGTGCTTCCGCCACGTGGGGTGGTACCGAACGATCCGAGCTGCGTGTCCTCATGGCGATGAACAATGGCAGGAAGATGCCGGTGATCAGCATCAGCGTTCCCAATCCGCATGCGAGGATGATCGTCGGATTGCTCTTTCTCGATCGACGGGCCTTCGATGCCGATCGGGTGCGCAGGCTGGATGCGGCGGGGTAGGTCGACGGAGCCGTTTGCGCAGTGGGTCGAGGCACCGTTGGGGGTGTCGAGGGTTGGCTGGGTGCCTTGACCGGAACTCGAGGTGCGGCGTTCGCCTGGTTCTGCGACGCCCCGGCAGCATTCGACGCGGGGCCGGCTGAGGACCGGGGGCGTGGCGCGGGGCGGCGATACGTGCCCGCACCACTCGATGCCGTCGTCCCACCCACCGTCCCGGCTGCTCCAACGATCAACGCGTCTTTCGCCGATTCGATCTCGGCCAACAGACGTGACCAGTCGGCAACGCGAGGTCCCGGGGCATACGAGCGGACTCGCTGTTGAGCCTGCTCGGCGGCGCGTCGGATCTTATCCACATCCGTTTCGCCCGGCTTCACGCCGAGCAACTGGGACGCGTCGGGACTGCGGACCAGCGGCCCCAGCCCCAGCCACTGGTGATAAGGATTGAAATGTTCAGGCACAAAGCTCCTCGTTTTCCTAGTCGTTCTGGGCTGTGTCAGAAAAGGGGTCTGCCCCTCTCCGGGCACACCGTATTTCCCGAGCTTTTCAGCGTGCCCTCCGAAGGGTCAGCCCCCCTTTTCTGACAGAGCTTCGGGTTGCGTAGCATCTGTCCCCGTCGGGATGCTCGTTCGGCTCGACCTACGCCAATTATTGCACCGCGTATCGCCGAGCAAGCTCGCCCGCAAAAAATGGGGGCATGATCTCAGATTTCCAGACGACGAAAGGCCCTGTCGATCTCGTCGCGACGTGGCAGCGAGGGTTGAGCGCCGGGTCGAGTCACGGAGATGGCAGCGGCGGACACCGCCCAGCCGACCGAACTCATCAGATCCTTGCCTTCGGCCAAGGCCAGTGCCAAGGTCCCGTTGAACGCATCGCCTGCGGCCGTGGTATCCACTGCCCGGACTGGCAACGCGGCGACTTGTCGAACTTGATCGTCGACCACCACGCAACCTCGAGCCCCCATCGTCACAATCGCGTGGCGGCATCCAAGCTGTATCAGGCGTTTGCCCGCCGCGATCGCTTGGGCAGGTTCCTGCACAGCTTGGCCGGTCAGCAAAGCCGCCTCGGTTTCATTCGGCGTGATGATATCCACATACTTCAACACGTCCGGCGAAGCGATTTGGAGATCGGCGGGCGCCGGGTTCAGGATGGTGGTCAAGCCCATCTGCCGAGCTCGTTGCAGGCCCCGGATCACCGTGTGGACGGGCGCCTCTAAGCAGGCCAGCAACACGGCCGACTGTTCGAATCGTGGTTCATCGATCGCGTCGATGTCTGCGGGCGTCAAGTGCAGGTTGGCACCCGAGGCGACACTGATGCAATTCTGGCCCGTTTGGTCGACCATGATCAACGCGACTCCGGAAGGTTCGCCTTGGATCCGTTTGACCAGATCGCAGCCGATTCCTTCCGTATGCAGGCCCGCCAGCGACTCGCGACCAAGATCATCGTCGCCGACCGCCGCGATCAAGGACACGGAAACCGCCCCGGCGCGTGCTGCGGCCACGGCCTGATTCGCACCTTTGCCACCCGCTGCGCGGAAAAAGGTACCACCCATAATCGTCTCGCCAGGTGCGGGCAGTCGAGTTCCCCGGACCACCAGATCCGTGTTGATCGAACCGAGAACAAGGATAGCTGCTTGAGGCATCGTGTTGCTTTCCATGGCATGAGCAGAGGGAAGGTCCAATTCTATGCGAAACGAGTAGCGAATCCTATTTGCCCAAACAGAATCGGCTGAAGACACGATCCAAGATATCGTCGGTATACACGGCGCCGACGACCTGGCCCAACTGGTCCAGCGTCCTACGGATTTCGGCGGCGACGATCTCCTCGCCCAAGCCCGCCCCAGCCAGTTCGCAAGCTTGCTGTAAACTGGCCGCAGCGGTCCGTAAGCTTTCCCGGCAACGCAGCAGGGTGCCGATCACCACACTGGATTCGGCGTCCGAGTCGGCCAGCAGCGCAGCGGCCATCGCCTCCTTCAACTCGTCCAAACCGGCACCGGTCCGACTGCTGGTGCGAATCGCTTCCTGGTACCCATCGGTTACCGTTGGTTGATCGGTCTTGGTCAGCACGCACAAGACTCGCGAACTGCGGACCGCCGACATGTCTGCTCGTTCCTGCGCGTTCAGCGGTCTAGTGCCATCGAGGCACCACACTTGCAGATCGGCTCGCGCTGCCTGCCGGGCGCCCAGCTTTTGAGCCTGCGCCTGGATGCCGTCCAAACTGTGCGGGGCGATGCCCGCCGTGTCGATCAGCAGACAATCCAGGCCGCCGATCGTCACGCGGCGCGTCAGGTAGTCCCGCGTGGTACCGGCGGCATCGGCCACGATCGCTGCCGATTCGCCGACCAGCGCGTTCCACAGGCTGCTCTTGCCCACGTTGGGCCAGCCGACCAAGGCGATCCGAAACACTTCCCCGCGTTCGGATCGGCCGACCACTTGAGTTTCCAAGGCTTGGATTTGCTGAGCGGCGTCCGCCAATCGCGTCTGCAATTCGGCTTCGTCCAGAAACTGGATATCCTCGTCGACGAAATCCAACCCGGCCTCCAGATCCGCCAACAAGTCCAGCAGCGATTCACGTAGCCGGTCCAGCGGACGCGCCAGCCCGCCCGCCAATTGCTGCAAGGCCGAATCCAATTGCACTCGATCACGCGCGTCGATGATCCCCAGCACGGCTTCGGCCTGTGTCAGATCGATCCGCCCCGCCAGGAACGCGCGCAGCGTGAATTCGCCGGGCTGAGCCAATCGAGCTCCGGCGGCACACACAGCGCGCAACGCCGCATCCACCAGCGGCGGCGCCCCCAACATGTGGATCTCGGCGACCGTTTGCCGAGTAAAGCTGCGCGGCCCCGGCCAGTAGTACACGTCGCAAGGTACGTCGCCCAGCGGCGAGCCCAATCGGAGTTGACCGGGGATGACACGCGGCGGGCCGGTCAGCGTCCAACCGGCCGATCGATCGGCATCGGCACGAAGACATGCTTGCAGGCATCCCGCGACCCCGGGACCGCTGATACGCACGATGGCTCGCAGCGCCCCACCCGGTGGCGACGCGACCGCAGCGATGGTGTCTTCCTCGTTCACAGCGAACCAACCGGTCGGATCATTGGGTCGTGGGGTCGGCCGAGATGCCCGTCACATCCCGCAGTTCCTCGATCAACAAACGGATCTCGTTCTGATAATCGCTGCTCATATCGCCCTTGACCAACAGACTCAGGAAGGCCGAAGCACCGTCCTTCAGCAAGGCGGCCGCATCGGCATCCACAAACCGCAACATGGGGTCGGGCATGATCAGCCCTCGACAAAAAGCCATCAAGACTTCGCTGCGAGTGACCTCGTGAGGCAGGATTTCATGCAGGATGGTCGGCAATCGCAGCTTGGCGGCCAACAGATCGGAACAGGCGGTCAGCCCCTTGAACGGTTGACGGCCCGACAGCATCTCGATCAAGACGTAACCCAGCGAAGCCAGATCGCTGCGCGGTGTGTTGGCAACGCCCTCCAACACCTCGGGAGCCGCGTATGTCGGAGTGCAAGTCATATGAACCGGTGGTTCGCGAACATCAAAAGCCGATCCGATGTCGATGATCTTGGCCGCTCCGGTTCGTTTGAGCATCACGTTCGACGGCTTGATGTCGCCATGAACAATGTTCTCGCGATGCAAGGCGGCCAGCGCCGCCAGGCATTCTCGCACGATCGCCACCGCAACGCCCGGCTTGAATCGCGGTTGCTCCGGACCTCGCGTTGCGATCACATTGTTAATGTAATCCCAGCGACGATTGCTCACCCGTTCGCGTACCTGCTGAAAAGTCTGATTGCACAGCATCTGACGTAGGTCGAATCCATCGATCCATTCCATGATCATTACGCGAACGCGGTCTCGATCGACGAAATGCGTGACATCCAGCAGATTGTCCTGATTGATCTGAGCGACCCGCGCCGATATCGCGGCCATCTGGCCCATCGCTTCATCGTACATCCGCGCGTCACGATAACGTCCCGGATCAAAGATCTTTAACGCCACGGGCACGGTGAAACCGTCCGTGCCCAATTGCTCTGTCAGATAAACGACCCCTTGACCACCCGCTCCCAAACGTCGCTGCAAGTGGTAATGCACGGTCCAGTTCAGCCGATTGGGATTCAACATGCTGCTGTACGCCTCCAGCAGGGATTGGTCCGGCTTCCGAGCCATTTCGAAATCGTCCTGTTCGTCAGAGCCCAAAAGAAAGGTGTGTTGGTGGTTGCGAGCGGTTGTCGTGGTGGACATACGCGGATTCCTCGGAGGGCACAAGGGAATGAAAGCTGCCCTTATCGTAACCGGTCAACCATAGAAGCGTCCAGCCGAGAAACGAGCTTGGCGTCAGATATCTTGCGTCAGGTTTCTCGATGGGTAATCTCCAGCAGCACTTCGCCCACCAGTCCGCCGGGTAGACCGGTTCGCTGACCACGCGGCTCGCCAGTCACATCGTTCATCCATTCCGGACATTCGACCTGGACCTCCAAAAGATTGTACCGTTCTAACCGCTCCTTGATCTCCGTGCGAAACCCCACAAACCCCAGTGGGATTTCGCCCAGCAACCGACCGTTCAACCAGACATCGCCCAGCGCATCGACCTGCTCGATCACCAAGTCGATCCGCTCGATTTCGGCCATCCCCGTCGGCTGATGAAACCGCCGCGAGTAGAGGACTCGACCACGGAAATCAACTCCCAAGAGCTCGCCCCAATCGGACGGAACCGTCGTCCGGCACGCGGAGGGCAGAGGCCCACCGAGATCCACCAAGGTACCGTCGGCGCGGAGCCCCGTTCGCGCCAGAGGTTCCAGGTTCCACGGCCCGCGCAACCGGATGATGTGCGGCATCGTCAAGGCTCCCATCGTAGACGTAAATCAAGATTTCGCAAACCCCGCAGCTTCCCATAACCCTAAGCATCGGCAAAACAATAACTGTCGGATTTCGTATGGTGGTACCCAATGCGA
>REEF01000618.1 GCA_007695205.1 Planctomycetaceae bacterium | reverse complement strand
ATTGGTCGCCGTCGGCGCCAAATGGCTTAATTTTGGTTATCTCCCGATCCGGCCGCAGCTTTACTTGATCGTCATCGTCGCGGTTGTTGGCGCTCTTGTGGGACTGTCGCTCCGGCGAAGCCGTATCGCGGTTATTTCTGTGGTGGGATTGTCCGTCGTCTTGTTCGCGTGGGGCGCTTCGACCGGCATCACCGATGATCTGGATGAAGCGGCACGGGCGACCGGTCTTTATCTGCTGGAGAATTCCGAGGACATTCCGCGGGGAGACGAGGCCTTTGCGCTGCTGCTGGAAAGAGCCTTCGTTTACGCCGAGGACAATTCGCATGGAACGGATCCCGTCTTTCCTAACCAGGCTGCGATCCTTGCGCTGGGCGTGCTCTTAGGCGACGACCAGGTCGCTCGAGTAGGTCGGCGCGAGGTTGATCTCGACCGAAGGGAGCAACGTGCCGCGCTGCGGCGCCGTGTGACGGTCCACGGACGCAATGATCTGTCGAAGCACTTCTGGGTTAGCGCTGCACTGACGGTCCTTTCGGACGAGCGTCGTGCGCTGACCGTTGGCCTAGCCAAGGAACTGAAGGATTCGACCCCGGGCGGATCGGGATTCTCGTTTGTCGATATGGCGGCGAACAAAGCGGGCATTCGGTTCGCGGTCGTGGCGACGCGAGACGCGGCTTCGGCCCGATCGATGCAGATGCGAATCATTCATGATGCGCATCAGCTCAACTTCGCACCGGACATCAGCGGTCTTCCCGAAGGCATTTCCGACGACGAATTTCGAACCGTGTACGGTGGCCTGGGTGGAACGAACACCCGTGCGATCTTGGCCGAGATCGATCGCCGGATCAGGGCACTCGAAGATCTTCGGTAGTCCCGTTCGTGCCGCAGGGAAACGGAATTCATTCCGTTCTACATCTCGGAAGCGTCCTCGTCGTCGTCCGCGGTGTATTCCAGCCGGACGAGCAGGTATTGTTCGGTACGCTCGGCACCAAAGTGAATCAGTAACGGAGCTTCTTCCTGAGTCAGGTTATAGAGCCCCGTTTCGGCCACGATGGTTTCGCTCTCACCGATGCGGAATGCCACGCGCTGCGTGTCTTTGTCAACCTGTCCCTGGACCGCCTGGCTTTGCTCGGTCTCGATGTTGAACAGCGTGCCGCTGACGATTCCCTCTCGGCTGACGGCAATCTGCACCACGTGACTCGGCTCGACGTCTTTCTCGTTCGTGGAAACCGCAAAGGTGCCCAGCGGCAGCCATTCGGCCGTTGCCGCCTGCTCGTCCGATTCCGGGGGCGGAACCGTCGCCAGGTCCATCGCGCTCATCGCGAACTCGTCCGCCGTGGCCACCAGTTCTCCGCCGATGTAGACGCTGTTGTCCTGAAAGATGACATTGCCGCCGCTGCCATAGTCGTAGAAGACCGGTTGCGCCCAGACTTGGGGCGGCGCGGTCCAGGTGAACCATGTGGTTGCCTGTGGCCAGGTGGGCGCAATCCACCAATGGCGTGCCGGGAAGCTATGTCTCCAGAAATGGAAATGCCAGCCGCCCACGGGGAATGGGTGACGGCCCCACCAGACCGGTGTGAACCAAATGTTGCGGCGATGGGAGACGACCCACCTGCCACGCACTCCACTCGCCCATCCGGCCCAAAAACCTATCCGTGCTGGCGGGGGGGCCCACCAACCACGCTGAGCCGGATTGACGAACGCGGTATTCCAGCGGTTGTTGATCGTGACGTTGACGCTGCGATCGATGTTGGCCCATTGCGGACGCTGGCTGATGACCGTGTTGTTGCCCCATCGATTGCGGTCCCCGAGATTGGGCCGCTCGACCACGCCAGGACGATCGCCGACGATCGGTCGTTCTCCGACACCGGGTCGACCCGGCAGCGGAGTCGCAGTAGATCCGCCGGGTCGAAGCGGTCTGTCCATCCCCAGGAAATCACCTAAGTCGCCGGGTGACGGGCGAGTGATATCGCCCGGTAGCGTGCTAACGCCGGGACGATCACCGATACTCGGTCGATCTCCCAGATTGGGCCGGTTATCGGGAAGTCCAGGGCGCGTGGGCAAGCCCGGCCGATCTGCCAAGCCCGGCCGATCTGCGATGCCCGGTCGATCCCCGATGCCCGGTCGAGCGGGCACAGCCGGCCGATCTCCGACACCGGGGCGAGTGGCAGCGCCTGGCAAGTTGCCGGGGAGTGGTCGGTTACCGAGATTGGGCAGGCTCGTATTCGGCCGCGATTCGGGACGCGAGCCGACGACGGACTGGCCGACTCCCGGACGGGTCGAGGGAGAGGACGGCAGGCTCGGCCGCGAAGCGATATTGGGTGGTGTTGCTGGCCTTGTCCCGGGGGTAAGCCCGCCGCTGGGCCGATTGGGCAGCGACGCTGCGGGCCGACTCACAGCAGGCCGCGATGCGGGCTGACTGATATTCGGCCGGCTCGCGGCGGGACGGGATGCTCCCAGGCTTGGCGTGCTGGGCCGGGAAACGGGGCCCGAGGCACTTGGTCGGGAGACAGCGGGGCGGGAGGCAGAGGCTGCCGCGGAACGCGCGGCTCCGCCGCCGCGTGCCGCCCCGCTGGCGATTGAGCCACCACCACGTCCCTGCGACCAGCAGAGGTCCGCTGCGAAGAAAACAAGCGTGAGGAATGCTACGCAAGACGATAAGCGTTTCATGGCTTTACTCCTTCCGCGTTCGCTGCGGCGTCGGTCGACGATCCGCTGGCATCCGCGGTTCTGACCACGGTCACCGGGTCGGCTGTCGGAATCAGTTCTCCGGCGACCGTCTCGCCGATCACCTGGACGGTGATCGTATTGTCATCGACGCGAGTCAGAATCTGGGTCCCTGCGGCAGTTCGACCGTCGCTAAGGGTCTGCGACATCTTCAGCATCCAGGCGTCGTCGTGTCTTGAGATCGTTCCTTGACCGAACGACCCATCGGAATGGAAGATCCAGGTGCGGATCTGCCTGTTGCGTGGGTCCCAGCCAATCACTTGCGTCCCCTGCTGCTCCTGGTCATCGACGTAGGCTGCGAACGAGCGGATCAGAAAGGCACGGTTCGGTGCCCAGCGGATCGTGGTGACAACGTGCCCGTTTTCCGTTTGGTCCTCCCACGTGCCAATCAACCACTCCAGGTCCTTGAGCGCGTCCTGCGGGCTTGTCAGCGGCAGCACATCCCGTTCGCGGGAATTGGTGATCAGCCACTGGTTTTCCTCTTTGACAAGCGTTGCGGCAAACACGGTTTCAACCGGTTCCGCATCGGCCAGGACCAGCGTCGTCCGCCCCTCGATCACGGCCACGTCGGGCCGGACGATCTGGATGTCGGTGACTTCTCCCACGAGTCGGGCGTCTGGGGACTCCTTGAAAAACTCGGCGAAATGCTGCCGCAGTGCCTCGCGCCCTTCGATCCGTTGGCCAGAGTCTTCCGCGGTCGAGATACAGTCGGGCGACCAAAACGCCGCGACCGCCGCGGCATCCTGCTGGTTGAATGCCTGCACGTAAGACTCCAGTCGCTGATGAATCGAGTCTTGCTCGGCCGACGCGTCCGGCGCGTCCGGGCGGTTGTCCGGTTGGGCGAATCCCGCGTGAGTGAGCACCACCCACACTGCGGTGGCCACAATGGTTCGGATCATGGTTCGAGTTCCCTGTTGGTTGGAAGTCCCTGTTGGTTGGACGATTGCGGCCTTCAACGAATCGTGCCGCCGAGGCTGTGACGCTGGGGCATTATGCCGCGGCGGGACACAAAATCAATAGGCAAAATTACCCGTTTTTCGCTAACTCGCCCTGTACGAAGACACCGCCCGTTGAGCCCCGACGACCTTTGCAAAGCGCAGCAGGACGGTTAGACTTGTAGAAAGCGAAGCGGGGCGGGACTCACTCGACCGACCAGCGTCATTCCGAACGCCGGTCACGCGTGACCCTGGCGACCTGCCGTTCCCCTTCGACTGCCCGAGTTCCGAGCGAGGAGATTCCCACGATGAGCACGGTTTCTATTCCCGCCACGCAAGGGCCGAGTGCCGATCACATCCCCGAACTGCGCGCCGGGGATCGCCTGACCCGAGCCGAGTTCGAGCGGCGATACGCCGCCATGCCGCACGTCAAGAAGGCCGAACTGATCGAAGGAGTTGTCTATATGCCGTCACCCGTGACACAAGAAGATCATGGCGCTCCCCATTTTGATGTGATTACCTGGTTGGGCGTTTACCGAGCTGGAACACCGGGAGTCGAAGGCGGTGACAATGCAACGTTGCGTTTGGACCTGGACAACGAGCCGCAACCGGATGCATTCTTGCGCATCCTACCGGAGTACGGTGGACAGTCTCACAAAAGCGGGAAATACGTCGGCGGGGCGCCGGAGTTGATTGTCGAGGTGGCCGCCAGCAGCGCCAGCTACGACCTGCACGACAAACTGCACGCCTACCGGCGCAACGAAGTCCGCGAATACGTGGTGTGGCGCGTATGGGACCGGGCGATCGACTGGTTCGTCCTGCGCGACGACCGCTACCAACGTTTGCAGCTCGACGCCGAAGGCCAGTACCAAAGCCAGATCTTTCCCGGCCTCTGGCTGGACCCGGCACCGCTTCTCCGCAGCGACCTGGCCCAAGTGCTCGCGGTCCTCCACCAAGGCCTGGCCTCGCCCGAACACGCCGAATTCGTGAGCCGCTTGCAGCGGCAGCGATCGGCGGCAACCTGACCTGCTTGGAATATTGCCGGACAACCCGGCAAACGGAGACATCATGTCGTCATTGACCCTCGAACTTCTGACCGCACAATTGCAATGCGCTGAAGAACTCGACGCCGGAAGGAGATTCATGTTCGAGCCCCAGGACCTTCCCGGCCGTTACGGCCGTGTGGTCAAGTCGTTGGATCACGTCCTGCAAGCCGTTGGATGCCAAGCCGTGGTCGGCGGTGGCTGGGCGGTTTGGCGGCACGGATACTTGGGACGCGTCACCCGCGACATCGATATTGTGCTGCCGACGGACCAAGTGGACGAGTTCCTGCAAGCGGCAGGAGTCAGCGGTTTTCAGGTGCTACCCGTACCGGCGGATCGCTGGCCCAAACTGCTGCATCGCGACACGCAAGTGGACGTCGACATCTTGCCCCAGGGGCGCAGGCCCGGCACACCCTCCAGGCCCGCTCCCACAACCATCCCGCATCCCGCCAGGTGCGGCGCTTCGGGATTTACGCTGACGTACGCAAGCCTGCCCGCGCTGATGGAAATGAAGCTCGCAGCCGGACGCACGCAGGATCGGGCGGACGTGGTCAAGTTGATCCAAGCCAATCCGGACCAGATCGACAGGATTCGCGAGCATCTGATGGGCGTCCATCCGGATTATGTCTCCGAGTTCGACCGCCTGGAACAGCAAGCCCGCGAAGAAGCAACCGGTGTCTCGTGAGAGGCTCGGGCCGGTACTTGAGAACGTGTACGTTGGGACTCTGTCCCGACCGGGTCGGGTCGGAGACCCAACCTACTTCGGTTGCGGGCGGTAGGCCGCATTAGGAGTATGTGAAACAAGTCGCCTCGGATTACGGCGGCACCAAGGTCGGCTTGGCGAGACGCTTGCCGCAGGGGGGGTATGCAACCACGCGGCCGGTCGTTACGACTCCGCCAGAGCGGCCGGCGCGACTTCCTCTGGCAGATTCTTGACGGCCAAGCTCAACATCACAAGCGACCAGCCGTTCAGAATCATCTGGATTCCGACGAACAGCCCGATCACCCACAGGCCGGACAGCGGCCATTGTCGCCAGATCATCAGCCCAAGCACTAGGCTGACGACGCCGCTGAGAAGCAACCATCCCCAGTTCGGATACCGGATGGAGATGGCCGTGAAGATGCGAAACAGGCCGTCAAACATGAGGAACATGCCGATCAACAGCGTGAGCGTCACGGCCGTCGCCATGGGATTGCCGACGACCATGAACCCCACCACGAGATACAGAATGCCCATCAGCGCGTCGATGAAGAAACCACCCCAGCCACGCTCCTTCCAGAAAGCATGCAGCGCCTGGGTCGCGCCTGCGAAAATCATCAGCCAGCCGAAAACGGCTACCGACAGCTTCGTCATCGTCAAGGTGCAGCCCAAGGCAATCGTCCCGAAGACCACAAGGACAATCCCCAGGCCATTCTTTCCGACGCTTACTGCTCATTTACTACTTGTTCTGGGGTGCGGCGGCGTGCGCTGCCGTGTTTCGGTCCGTTTCGTGCCGCGATCATCGTCGGGGACGGCCAGTGCACTTGTTCGGTCCGATACAGCACCGACCCGTCGTCCGTCAGGCGGACCCAGTGGACTTTCAT
>REEF01000733.1 GCA_007695205.1 Planctomycetaceae bacterium | reverse complement strand
CGTGCCAACAGAGCATGCTCGACCAGATCCATCATGGGCGTTGGACCGCAGACGAAGTACTGCACGTCCCGATCGGCCAGCGGGGCGAGATAACGATCGAGGATCTCCTTGGTGATGTTCCCCGATTCGCCCGTCCACTGGGGCTCCGGCTCGGACAGCACATGCACGACCTTCAATTCGAGCTCGCTTGTCAGCGTTTCCAATTCATCGCGGAAGGCGATTTGGTCATGCCGGACATTCCCGTAGATCATCACCAGCGGGCGACAGTCCCCGAGGTCGCGTGCGGTGCGCAGCATGCTCAGCGCCGGCGTAGCCCCGATACCGCCGACCACCATCACTGCCGCTTCGGCGCGCGGATCGATCCGGAACGCTCCGTAGGGCCCTTCCAGAAAGGCCCGTGTTCCGGGGCGAACGTCTTTCATGGTCGACGTAAAATCACCTGCCTCCTTGATGGCAAACTCGATCCGCTCCCGCACCTTGGCGCTGGAGAGCATCGAGAACGGATGCTGCTGCAACGAGAACGGTGTTTCCCCGAGCGTCAGCCAGGCGTATTGGCCCGCTGCGAAATTCATCCCGCCATGACCGTCCGGTTCCAAAGCCAACACGTACACATCCCCACGCTCCGGAATTACCTCAGCCACTCGGTACGGCTTTCGTAGCATCCGCAACGGCTTGATGACTCGGATGTAGATCAGCAGGCCAAGGGCGACCAGGGTGGCCACTACCCAACTGGCTTGCACGGCCAGCCCGGATACGTAGTGCCCCACCATCAGCGAATGAGCCAGGCCAACCACCAGCACGGCCGCTGCCAGCAGACCATGCGTCAGTCGCCACCATTCGTAGCTCAGCCCGTAACGCAGTCCGCATAGCGGCAAGAGCACGACCAGCACCACGGCGACGGTTGCCGCGATTAAGAACACGGCCCGCAGGAAGTTCACTCGCGGATCGAGATAAGCCAGGTATGCCGGGTCGGCGGTAAACAGGATCAGCGGATGTGCCAGGAAGATCAACAACGTCAGGATGCCCGCTTGCCGATGGAAGTAGATCACGGCATCCGATCCGACGTAGGGAGCGACCCAACGGAATCGAGCCGTGGTGATGAATTGCATTCCCAACAAAGCGAATACCACCATACCCAGCCCCACGCCAAACTCGATCCAGAATCCTCGTCCCTCGTCAACCGCGCTAAAGTATGCGATTCCCAAGGGGAGAATGGCGACCAGCAGGTAGGCGACACTCTGCAAACCGACTCGCCACAAGATCGGGAACATCACGTCACCTCGCGCCAAGTTTCCATTCGCAGCTCTCGCCCGGCGCCAGCGTGTCGATCTGGTCCCGGAATCCGATTTGGACGGAACCCGATCGGCTGTGATCGTGTCGGACAGCCAGCTTTGTGCCGGTCACGCGCACTCGCAGCCAATGGCCGCGATAACGGATGCGCAAGTGGATCGTCTCCAGTTGTTCGGGCAGGCACGGATTGAACCACAGGATCGAATCGCGCATTTCCAGGCCGGTATGGCAGCGTTGGATGATGTCCACCGTACCCGCCATGGCGCCCAGATGAATCCCTTCCGATGTGGTTCCTCCTTGAATATCGGCCACGTCGCTCTCCAGCGCTTGTCGGAAAAGTTCCCAAGCCTTTTGGCGGTCCGAGCGGGCCAGTACCCACGCATGGACGACTCGGCTGAGCGTCGATCCGTGCGAGGTGCGAGCCATGTAGTAGCGGATATTGCGGGGGATCATGTCGGGATCAAAGGGATAATCCAGATGGTCGAACAGATCGCGCAACTCCTCGCACGAGAACAGGTAGAACAGCATCAGGGCGTCGGCCTGTTTGCTGGCCTTGTAGCGATTGGGGGTATCCCCTTCCGCCTTGAGAATGCGGTCCAGGCGTTGAATGTCTCCGTGCTTTTCTCGGTAGCCGTCCCAATCGAATTCCTCCAGACTCTCGTAGCCCTCGAACTGAGTCAGAATCCCGTCGTCATGGAAGGGGACGAACATCCGGCGGCTGACTTTATCCCAGCGTTTGAGTTCCTCGTCGTCGATACCGAGTTGCCTGGTCAGTTCCCGCCTTCGTTCTTCGGAGAGCAGCTCTAATGCCCGCTGGGCACAGCGCAGGACCCACACGGCCATGACGTTGGTATAGGCGTTGTTGTTCAGGCCGGGTTCGTCCGAGTCGGGATAGTGCGTGTGAAATTCATCGGGGCCAACCACGTGATGGATTTCATAACGGTCCCGCTGCGCATTGTACTTGGCGATGCTCGCCCAGAACCGGGCGATTTCCAGCAGCATCTCCGCGCCGTAGAACGACAGGAACTCGATGTCACCCGTCGCTTGAAAGTATCGCCAGATGTTGTAGGCGATGGCCGCATTGACGTGCCGCTGGCGATGCGTGTCGTCGGGTTGCCATTCGCCCGACTTTGGGTTCAGATGCAGCACCTGGCTTTCCTCGCGCCCGCTGCTGCCGCTCTGCCAGGGGTACATGGCGCCCTGGAAACCCTCTTCGCACGCCAGATGGCGAGCCTCGTCCAAACGCCGGTAACGGTACATCAGCAGCGAGCGGGTCAATTCGGGGATCCGCAGGTTCAACAGAGGAAAGATGAACAGCTCGTCCCAGAAAATATGGCCCCGATAGGCTTCTCCGTGCAGGCCCCGCGATGGCACGCCGACGTCCAGGTCGATCGAGGCGAACGACGTGGTCTGCAGCAGGTGAAACAGATGCAAACGCAGCACGAGCTGGGACCATGCATCGCTGCCGCCTAGTTCGATATCGGCCAGGTTCCAGAGCCGCTCCCAGGCTAGCTGGTGCGAGGCGAGCAGGCTGCAGAAACTGCCCGCCCGGCGCATCGCTTCTTGCGCTGCAACCAGCGGTTCACTGATCGCGAAATCGCGAGACGTGAACAGGGCGACGACCTTTTCCACGCACAACGGCTTCTCCTGCTGGCATTCCACCAACAGTCGTTGCTCGGCGACGGCCTCTTCCTCTTTCGATATCCGTTCCAGAGAAGCCGGCGCATCGTCGACGAATACTCGGGTCCGAGCCGCCTGGACCATGCGGATGTGCGACTGGTTAGTCTGAACGGTCAGAGAAATGCCATCTTCCCCAATTCGCCCCGTTTCGATCGCTTCCAGATGCTGGCTGCTCAGATCCCGGTAACGCGCCACACCTTGATTCGAAACGCGGCCGTCCAAAGCCGACCGGATCTCGATGCGCCCCGACCAGTTTTCCGGGATCAGCGTCCATTGGATAGCCGCCAGGTGCGGATCGGCCAGGTGGACCATGCGGCGGCTGACCAAGGTCGTTTCACGATCGCCCGCATGGCGAAAGCGGATCCGCCGCTCGAGAACCCCCTCGCGCAAGTTCAGCGTCTGTCGGAAGCCCAGCAGGTCGGCGGCTCCGATATCAAACCAATCTTCGTCTTCGGCGCGGAAGCCCAGGCACAACCAGTTGGGCCAATTGACCAGGTCTTCGTTTACGATCACGCGGCCGGAGATTTCGCTTTCCAGCCGGTTGAACCCGCCGGCCAGATAGGTGCCAGGATAATGCGGTCCGCCCGCGACGGCTTCTTCAGCCGCCCCTCGAGTCGCAAAGTATCCGTTGCCCAATGTGCACAGCGCCTCGCGCAGCGGCTGCTGCTCGGCATTCCAAGCATCGTACGTCAGCACCCAGTCGTCTCGGTTGTTCGCGTCAGGTTTGGTCATGATTCCTCTTTCTTTGTCTGGAGAACGCACAGTAGGGACTGAAGGAACTCTTCCACTTCGCCACAATCGGCTAAGCAATACGATGCTTGGGTATCGGCATCCGCGTCGCCGACCCGGATGCCGATCCCGTTCTCTTTCTTGGCCAAGACGCGAAAGGCATCCTCGTCCGTGACATCATCGCCCAGATACATGACCAGGACCCCGGCATGATCGAGTTCCAACGCCTCGGTCAACCACGACACGGCATGCCCTTTGTCCCAGGGAACGTCCGGTTGCAGCTCGAAAATCTTCTTTCCTCCCCGCTTGCGCAATCCCGCGTGTTCTGCTAGAACCGCGTCGACTGCCTGCTGGACCTGCCCGATTTCCGGGTCGCTACTGACGTCGCGGTAATGTACGGCGATCGCATATTTCTTCCGTTCCACGCGGGCGCCATCGATCGAGGCGATCTGCGAGCGGAGTTTCTCTTCGGCAGCGTCCAGTTCGGGCAGCAGGCGACGGGCATCCTGGTGCTGCATCTCCAATCCATCGGGTCCGTGGATATCGAAGCCATGGCTGCCCGCGTAGACCAGATTCTCCAGTTGCACCATCGTCTCCGCATCGCGGCGGTCGCGTCCGCTGACGATGGCCACCGTGCAGTGTTCCGCGAGCACCGCGAGCAACGAACGCATCGCCTCGCTCAGGATCGCATCCTCCGCTCGGCGCACGATGGGTGTCAGCGTGCCGTCATAGTCCAGAAACAGCGCGAGTTGCTTGCCGTCCATTCGAGCGGCGATTGCGGCGGCCTGTTCGAGCGCCGAAGCAGGCGTCTTGTGCGATCCTTCGTCTGGGGCGTCGTCATCCGCCATGTCAAGTTCCCGCAGATCGTGTACCACTCGATCCGCGCCGGCTTGCCGATACGGCGTTGCGTCGCGGCCTCGCGCAACGCCCACCACCATCCCAAACTCACCGCGGCGACCGGCCTCGACACCGGAAATGGCGTCCTCGATGACGATCGCTGCGCTTGGTTCGACACCTAACTCCTGGGCTGCCCGCAGAAAAATATCCGGCGATGGCTTGCCGTCCAGCCCGAGTTCGGCGACGTCATTCCCATCGACTTTCGCATCGAACGTGTCCAGCAAACTCACCGCGTTCAACACGTCCTCGCAATTGCGGCTGGACGAGATGACCGCCACCTTGAGCCCCTCGCGTTTCCAATGCTCGATCTGTTCGACCGTGTCTTCGTAGACCGCGACGCCTTCCTCTTGCAGCAATTCATGAAAGATCGCGTTCTTGCGATTGCCCAACCCGGCAATGGTGTCCCAGTTCGGCCCTTCGCTCTGGTCACCATCCGGGATCCGGAGCCCCCGGGACTCCAAAAAACTTCGCACCCCATCGTCGCGGGACTTGCCGTCCACGTACTGGTGATAATCGCGTTGGATATCGAACGGTTCCTGCACGTCATCACCCCGGCTGCTTCGTTGTTCGAGAAACTCGTCGAACATCGACTTCCAAGCGCGGGCATGCACTCGAGCAGTCTGCGTGATCACACCGTCCATATCGAGAATGACGGCTTTCCAATGTTTTGTATTCATGATCCACGTTCTCCGTTACGGCACATTTCTTCGTACAACCGCCAAACGTCTTCCGGGCGGCATAGTTCGGTCCCTTCGGTCATCACCGCCGCCGAGCCCGCCGCGACTCCCAGCCGCACGGCGTCCGGGACATCTTTCCCCTGGGCCAGTCCCCACACGATCCCCGCGACGGTGCTGTCCCCCGCGCCCACTTTGCTTTGCACTTTAACCGTCGGAGCGCGGATGTTTTCACAATGCTCGCCGGTTATCACGACGACGCCTGCAGAACCGAGCGAGGTAACCACCACATGGACCTTGCCCGATGAAATCAAGCTCCGCGCGACCTCGCGGATCTCCGCGTCTTCCATGAGTTCGCTGCCGGCTAGTTCGCTCAATTCGCGAATGTTCGGCTTGATCAAATACACACCGCCTTCCATTCCCTGATGTAACGGCGGGCCGCTGGTATCCAGTATCACCCGGCAGTCCGCCGGGCACTCTCGAACCGCACGGGCGTAGAAATCATCCGGGGCGCCCGGGGGCAGGCTGCCGCTGAGCACCAGGAAATCGGGGGCGCGATCGAGTTCATGCAGCGTGCGTAGGCAACGTTCGACCTCGTCCGGCGTCAGCCTGGCGCCCGGCATGCCAAAACGGAACTGCAAGCCCGTTGATTGTTCGAGGACGATCAGGTTTTCGCGCGTCATCGCCTGGATCGGAATCGGCCGATGCAGCACATCCTCGGCGTCCAATCGTTCCGCCAGCAATTGGCCCATCAGGCCTCCGCAGGTCCAATAGGCTGTCGCTTGGCCACCGAGCCTTTGAATCGCGCGAGCTACATTCAAGCCGCCGCCGCCCGGATCATGCCGTGGTGGCTCGCAACGTAGCTTTCGCTCTGCCACGACGTGCGGGATCGAGGAAATCTTGTCAACGGCGGGATTCAGGGTCAAGGTAACGATCTGCGGCATGGTAAAGGACTCCCGTGCGGGAAAGAAGTTAAACGTTCACTTGCGCTGCGAAGGAATTTAGGCTCCATGAGAA